>JBEBTF010000200.1:0-7313 GCA_040393865.1 Planctomicrobium piriforme
CTCCGCAACTCGATCTGTTTCATGTGGAATCCTGACCGATTTGGCGAATCCATCAGAGGACTGACGACTTCCGGCGTCCGGTGTCAAAAGACGCAAAAAGGTTCATGAGTACTCTGCTCAATTCTGACTCCACATTTGGCATTGTGCAAATAGAACGCAACTTCTTTCTGCTTTCCAAACACCGAAAGTACGCCATCAAATTAGAGTTGTCACCTCCAGTCGAAAAGGACCTCACGATTATTCCGCTTCGTCATGGATGGCCAGCAGACATCATTCGAAAGCAAGCCTGCACCTGAAGAGGAGCATGAAATGCCAGGTGCAACGACCGTGTTCCGATCTGACCATGACCACGCGACCGGGGGCGGTTCTTACGATGAATAAGCGGATTCATGGTAGGGAATATGCTAACCTGACAAGCTGTCGCCCATGCGATTCGAGCTGCGCTTCAGCCAACGCTCCGTTACCAGGAACTTCCACTCATGAAAAGTCGTTCTACTCGCGCCAGCCTTTTGATTCTCCTACTGAGCGTCTTTTACAATGCAGGTGAGGCTCAAGGTGTTGAGTTAGAGACCGTGAAGGTGGCGGCCGACAGGAAGGGGTTCGTCCTGCATCCTTCCGGCAAACACTATGTTCCCTGGGGGCATAACTACGCTTCCGTCGACATCTTGGAACGGCTGGCAACGACCCCAGAGCGGGTGGAGCGGGAATTTGCCGAGATGAAAGCGGCCGGCACGACTGTGGCGCGAATTCATCCAGAGTTGCCTCGAATTCTGAGCGGCCCCAAAGAGGTCAATGCGAAGGGGGTCGAGGCAATGAAACAGCTTCTGAAGATCGCCGAGAAGACAGGCATCCATCTGAAGGTCACAGGGCTGGCCAATTACAGAATTAAGGATCGTGTCGCCTGGTACGACGAATTGCCGGAGCATGATCGTTGGGAAACGCAGGCTTTTTTCTGGGAAACCATCGCTCGCGCTTGTGCAGAGAGTCCGGCTGTATTTGCCTATGATCTCGTGAACGAACCGGTCGCGGCGGGAAAGCCAAAGGACGGGTGGTACTTGGGACGAATGGGCGACGTCGAGTTCTGCCAGCGGTTGAGCCTGGCCCCCGGCGAGCGCAAGGGGAACGATATCTTCGGCGAGTGGACGAAGTTGATGGTGGCCGCCATCCGCAAGCATGATCCGACCCATCTGATCACAATGGGCATGCTCCCTTTCCCTGGCGTCTATAAAGCGGCCGCCGAACAGCTCGATTTTGTCTCGCCGCATCTGTATCCCAAGTCGGGCAAGGTCGACGAGGAGATTGCGCTGCTCAAAAAATTCGACTGGGGTAAGCCGATCGTGATTGGCGAAACGTTTCCGTTGAGTTGCAGTGTTGACGACGAGAGGGACTTCCTGCTCAAGAGCCGAGAATTTGCTCACGGATGGATCGGCCATTGGCCCGACGAATCGCCAGCGGAACTGGCGGAGCTCAAAAAGACCGGCAAAGCCACCATTCAAAATGCCATCTGGTTGTCATGGGTCGAGCTTTTCAAGGAACTCGGCCATCAGATGACAGCCGACAAATGATAACTCAGAGCATCTCCCAAAATCATGCAGCGAATCCGGCACGCGGGATTCCGCTTTTCTCCTATTAAGAAAGCTGCTGCGCGGTCACATGTGGTACCGACTCGGTCTCGTCGACTTGCGGCACAGTCAACTTTGCATGGGGAAAAAGTGCTTGGACGCATCGGCAACCGCAGCTTGAAGATCGCTCCTGACATGAACTCAACCAGCTTGCTGCAGTCGATCCTGTGGACCAGACTTTGCGAGGACCAGGCGGCTGGTTAGTCGTCACGCCGCTCGCTGATGAGCTCACCTGTCGTCGGATGAACGTGGATTTCGTACTTGAGATCCTGACGGAACGCTTCAATCTCCCAGTATCGGCGTTCGAATGAGACATCGTGGATTTGGGTGTATCCATTCTTGGTGAGCGAGTGCAGAATCTGCGATAGCGGCTGAGCGTCGCGCGGCGGTCGTGGTTCGGCATCGTCGCGGTGCTCGGAGAGAATCTTTCCGCTTCGGCCCTCGACGGCCAATTCGTATGCGACATCGTCCTTGTAAACTTCGATCTCCCAATTCCCATTGTCGAAGTCAAGTTCGCTGAATGGGCCATAGCCCTGCTTCTCAAGTTGTTGGACGATTTCCACGATCGGCTTGTCATCCGCAGCAGGATGATCGGCGAGGACAAGGGAGGTCGACACTGCCACAATGGTAACAAACGACTGAATCTTCATGGCGCACTCCAGTGACAAAGACGAAACTCGCAACCCCAGCGGTTGCATTGCTCAAGGAATTATTGTTGAACGACCTAAAACGGCGGTGAAGCGAAGATAAAATCGGCTTCATCTTTTCTGATTCTCTAAGCAGATGATCCCAGTATGGCATGCAGCACTTGGATTGACTGGCGATTTTGCTTTCGGTGCTGAGGCCTGTTTTCCCATCACAAGATGCGATCGGTATCGCTTCAATAGAGTTGACTTCTTGCAGTTGCAAACCAGATAGATCCCAACCAGAATGGCGGCGGTCGATATAGCGGTAATCTGAACGAACGCGATCATGCTTGTCATGTCGTTCTCCTGTGACTTTGGGCCTCAATCATTTCGTCACAAGCAGTATCGCGAACCGATCTAAAACCTCCCTGAAAGCCTCCTAAAATCCCCTTTATGTCACGTCGCTCAATGCGGTCGTGAAGTTAAAGACTCCACTGAACGTTTCACGTTCGCTCCGGTCGAGCGTTGAGCGAAATGCAATGCCGCCGGAGCATCGCACAACAGGCATCAGATCTTCCTGCTCGCCGTCACCGTGCTGGAGGTGATGGTCGGCAGCCTTAGTGTGAAGCGACTGCCCCGGCCGACTTCGCTGGCACACTCGAGCCGTCCGCCAAAGGCAGCGGCAATTCTCGCGGCGATAGCAAGGCCTAACCCGTTGCCGGAAATGCCCGCCTCACGGGCTGCCCGTGAGCGAAAGAAGGGCTTGAAGATTTCGGTCTGGTCATTGGCCGCGATCCCGCGTCCCTGGTCCTGAACTTCGACCAGCGTTTCAGAACCATCGGTGACTGTACTGATCTTCACAGTCGAACCCGGCGAGCTGTATTTCAGGGCGTTTTCGACCAGATTGTCGAGCAGGCGAGCGAACAGCGCTGCCGAGGCCTTAATCTGGCTTTCGCCGTCATGGCCAAGTCGGAGGCTGATGTCGTCGCGTCGTGGATGTTCATTCCAGCGATGCATGTAAACCGTCAGCCATTCAGTTAACGAGAAGATCTCCGCGTCGGGCAAGACCGCGTCCTCATCGGCCCGGGCAAGGAACAATAGCGATTCAACAATCGTCTGTAGTTGGGCCGTTTGATCTCGCAGCACACGCAGCGTGGCCGCATACTCCTCGGGTGATCGGGTTCGTCGCAACGCTACATCGATTTGCCCTAGCAAGACCGTCAACGGTGTTCGCAACTCGTGGGCCGCATCGCCTGTGAAACGCCGTTGTTGCTCGAATGCCCGGTGTTGGTGGTCGAGCACCGTGTTAAAGGATAACGCCAAATCCGTCAACTCGTCGCCGGTCTCCGCCACCGGCAATCGGGAATGAAAGTCGGTGCCGGTCATCGAGCGAGCCTGTTTCGACATGTCCAGAATCGGCTGCAATGCTCTGCGGCAGTACCAATGGCCTGCCGCCGCCGCTATCAGCCAAATTGTCACCGGCAGCGCGCAGACCAACAGCAGCAAGCGATGAAGGTCGGCGTTGAGCGGCGCGCCGGAACGGGCCACTACAATAAAGAGTTCATCAAACTCATCCAGGTCACGAAGAGTGTGGTCCGGCGCCGGAGCAACCAGACGCTGGTGAAGAAGATGCAAATTGTCGTCCGTGACAATCTTCCCGCTATCGCTGTTGCCAGATGCATGAGAGGCAATCCGCTTCGCTTGTGTAATCAGTTCGGGACTTGCGTTGCGAGACATTTCCACCAGGCGGCTGCCGTCTCCGATCACAGCCCATTGCACTTCACCAGGCCCCTCAGTTGCTCCCAGGGCTATTGTATGCTCGAGCGGCTGCCAGCTGACGTCTGTCGGTTCGACTTCGACGGCGGCAACCAGCGAATTGAACGTACCTCGCAATTCCTGTTCGAACTGATGTACCAGGTGAGCGCGGACAACCGCATAGAAAACGCCGGAAAAAACGAGCAACACAACTGCCAACGCCGCCAGGAAGAAGACTGAAACGCGGTTGATCAGCTTCACGATTACGACTCCTCCCGCTCGGCGTCGAGCACGTAACCGAATCCACGACGAGTTTGGATGACTCGCGGACCGTACGCTTCGAGCTTTCGCCGCAACTCCTTGACATGGACTTCCAAAGTGTTGGAGAAGCCGTCGAAATTCTCGTCCCACACGGTTTTATAGATTCTCGTGCGAGAGAGAACCTTGCGTGGATGGCGCATGAAGAAGATCAAAAGCAGCAATTCCTTGGCAGTAAGGTCGAGTGAATGCCCGCCGCGGCTGGCGCGTTGCGTCTGCAGGTCGACCTGAATGTCCTGATACTCGAGCGTCGCCGCATCGCTCTGGCTAGGACGCCGCAAAAGTGCCCGCACACGAGCCAGCAGTTCTTCGAAGGCGAATGGCTTGGTGAGATAATCATCGGCACCGGCGTCCAAACCTGTCACTCTTTCGGAAACCGCGTCGCGAGCCGTCAGAAACAGCACCGGGGTGACACGATTCTTCTGCCGGAATCGTTTCAAGACTTGCAGGCCATCTTCGCCGGGTAGCCACCAGTCGAGCAGCACGAGATCCCAGGAATCGTGTTGCAGGCAAATCCACGCCGTTTGCCCGTCGCTGGCATGCTCGACGACATAGCCCTCTTCAGACAGTCCGCGCACGATGAAATCAGCGATCCGCGTTTCGTCCTCGACAACCAGGATTCGGCTACTCACGTTGTACCTTCCATCAATCAATACGCCCGGAGTGGTCTGCTCATCTTGATTTTAGTAGCCCCCACACTGTTCGCAGCAAACATAAAGCCGATTTTAGAAACGGTTCACGTTGCTCTTAGCTTACCCGACGAGAATTACGGTGACGTGACGATTGGTCACCTCACGCATCCAGCCATAAATTCACATCGGAGGTTGTCCATTGCAAAGACTGATCAAATTCCTGAAACAAGTGTTTGCAGTCCCCGACCGGGAAGAATTTCCTGCGCCGGCTTCTGGAATGACCTTGAACGATGTCCTGCGGATTTGCTCCGGTCGCATGCGAAACGGGAACCGTCCTGAACCGCTTCAGACGGCCTTATGGCAGATTGGAATCTGCCGGTATCATTCCGAGTCCGATCTGCATGATCAATCACATCGCTTGGATCACTCCCTGCGTGGTACCGCAAATCTCACGGTGATCTTGGTTCTGAGCGATTTTCTGAAGGGCAATTTACGGGCTGGCATTCACTGGCCACGGATTGCCCGTCGACTGGTAGTTGTACCTTATGCCAGGCATTGGTCGAGAATGGATAGTTTGGAAGATTGGGTTCTTTCGGCTGGTTCACGGGAATGGGACTCGAACGAACTCTGCTGGGATTTCCGCGAATCCCCAGCCCGATCCGCAACCATATCTTGCCATAATGAACAACTCATCCTGGTTTTGCCGTCGAATACGCCAGCTCGCGATGTCATGTGAAGAAGTTGCTCAGTCCACTGCTCATCCATCGTGCGCGCAGAAGACAGAGCAGCGCCGTGTAACATCACGAGCATCAACAACGGCGATTCTCGACAGCCACACGAATGCGTTCGGATGGGAAGAGAAGCGGTGCATAACGGGAAGAACTGTGACATTCACGGTCCAACAATGGTCTCTCGAAATGCAGCTTCTCAGCTAGGTGACCCGGCGATAAAAGTTCAATTGCCGTCATGTCATTCCGACTTGATGAGACAGGAAGCCTTTCAGGACGGAGTCTCCTCTCGGGATCTGGCAGCTAAAAAAAAGGTCCCCGACGAGAGTCGGACAGGGCACGAGTGTACTATGGTCACTCTCATCCTTTCGAATTAAAGAGACCCTCTTCATTCTTCTCCCCACTTAGAAGGCGAATGTCGGTTGGAGCCGTTCTTGGGCTTACCTCGTCCTTGAATTATCATTGCGATCGTCCTGGTTAGAATTGTTAATAACTTATCCCGGATGGTCTCTTTACCCTCAATTCCTTGGGGGAGCGTGTTCGTAGACCTTTCAGGCATCACTTCTCCTTGTCAAAGAACAGAAAAAGCCAGGCCACTCATCGTGGCTGGGCTTTTCACTTGAATTCATGAGAGCGGTACTATTCAGTTGGAAACGTCGGTGACTCATATCCCGGTAAAGGGGAATAGTGAACGCTTTTGACGGCCATAGCGGTTTCCTCGTTCAATCGGTTGACGAACTGGGTGGTACGGGTCGGTACGTTGGAGTTCGACCATCTTCTTGGTCAATTTGATTGCATTAGTAATGACAGATTGTTTGATTCCCAGTGACTGAGCGATTTCACGCTACTTGTGTGCTGGCAGCCGCCTGAGGACTTGCTCTCGGAAACGAATTCTCCGTGGCATCTCGAATAGATCAACCACAATGACGTGAGTTGACGAAGCGCTTTGTTTTCTGCAGTCTGAATGGTCTCGAGAAATTGACTTGATCTTTCTCTCTAACTGGCAATCTTTCCAGAAGGAGGATTGCCAGCTAAGTCTGGTTTGGAGGCAGGATTACTTTCGCTGGGACCTCCTTTTTGCTCTCGTTGCTGGTGAGAGATCCATTGCTGAGCCTGCAGATACCCGATTAAGACAGCAAACTGTCGGGATGGGAACTTTGAAGTGGACCCCGGAATTCGGACCAGAAAACGGGGTTTCTTAGATGGTCAGGCGAGTGGTCGGTTTTGGCGAGAGGTGAAGGCTTGCCAGGGGGTGAGATTGTTCAGCCCCTGGTGAGGTCGCTTGTGGCGGTAGTAGTCAAAATATGCCTTCAGACCTGCATAACAATCGGCTCCGCTCGTGTACTCCTTGAGGTAGATGTTCTCGTATTTCACCGTTCGCCACAGACGTTCGATCATCACGTTGTCCAACGCTCTCCCTTTGCCATCCATGCTGATGGCGATCGACTCCTGCTTCAGTCTGTTCGTGAACACCTGACTGGTGAACTGCGAGCCCTGATCCGTGTTGAAAATTCCGGACGACCGTGCTGCAAGGCTTCCTCCAGCGTTTCCATGCAGAACTCCACCTCCATGCTGTTGGACAACTGCCAGGCCAGCACATACCGGCTGTACCAGTCGATCACCGCTGCCAGA
>JBEBTF010000201.1:0-7286 GCA_040393865.1 Planctomicrobium piriforme
ATTGTGTCTGGAAGCAATCACTTCGCCGTGGCGTTGTCTGGGCTGCCGTTGCCGGATTGTGGAAGTTTGAGAGTCCAGACCTCATTGCTGAGCGGTTGGGCGTGCCCCCCTGCGATCCAGATCTGATCCTGAAAAACAAAGGCCGAATGCTCGTGCCGTTCTTTCCAGACGTGTTCAGTTTTCAGCTGTTTCCACTCTCGACCGTCGCGTGAGTACCAGACGTCATTCCAGTTTTTGGACGGGTTGTTGGACCAGCCGCCAATCACCCAAATGTGATCCCGATAGACGACAGAGGAGAACCAGAGGCGTTCATGCCAGGGAGCGTTCGCAGTTTCCTGACGCCAGTTCACTCCATCCTCCGAACTCCAGACATCGTTGAACGCCTGATACTCCGGGACATAGTTTCCACCGCCGAAAACATAGATGCGCCCATTCAGAACAGCAGCCTGATGATAGGCTCTCGGAGCCCAACCGGCATTTGCGGTCTCTTGCTTCCAGGACTTTCCATCTTCGGAAGACCAGACATCATTCTTCAGACTGCTGGCGTCTCCGAAGTAATAGTTTTCAGTCCCGCCGAGAATCCACATCTTCCCTTTGAACTCGACGATGGCCGAGGCAAGCCGCGGTGTCCAGCCAGCGTGTTTTGTTTCCTGGCTCCATGCTTTGCCATCCGTTGATGACCAGACCTCATTACTCGCCGCGTGACCGGGAAGGCGTCCGTTATACCAGCCTCCCATGAACCACATGCGGTCTTTAAAGACCAGTGTCATCGGAAGATCACTGTGAATCCACGGAGCTTTGGCTTCGATCAGTTCCCAGTCTTTTCCATTTGCCGAACTCCAGACATCTCGGGGTGGAGCTTCGTAGGAATTGAACCAGCCACCGAAGATCCAAAGTCGATCCTTGAAGACCAGTTCGCCCTGTGAATCCCGAGCCTGCCATTGAGCATTCTTCGTGACGAGTTCCCAATCAGCAGCAGGAAACGCAGCCGGAGTCTGTGCGTTCACCCCGCCAGACAAAAGCGTTGCCCAGATCAAAAACACTCTTGTCCAGCGCCGTGAATTCATGGGTCGCCTTTGGAAATGTTTGTTGAAACACCGGACAGCCAATCACCTGATTCTGCCGGACAATCTCAGTCGACAAACATGAACTCATTCGTCATCAACAACGCCTGAGCGACATGGTCGAGTGGATGTGCTTCGAGATACTTGGAAACCTCAGCAATCTCTTCCGCCGATGCCGGACGAGAAAACACAGATTCCAGAATGATCTTAGCCTGACCAGCTGGCTCTGAACTCTTGCTGCGCACATTCTCTGCGAGTTTGGTCGCAGTGGAGTGCATGAACTCTGAGTTCATCATGAACAACGCCTGCTGAGGCACTGTCGTTACTGGTCGGCCAGGGCTGGATGCATCTGGAGATGGATAGTCGAAAGTACGGAACAGACCAGGAAGATTGTTCCTGTCGATCAGTGCATAGATTGTTCGTCGGCGTTCGATCTCCTTGCTTTCGAGTTGCATCGGGCGTCCGCCGACCTCCAGATCAAGTTGACCTGAGATAGCCAGCATGGCGTCCCGGATCATCTCAAATTCGAGTCGCTGCCGATTCTGTCGCCACAGGAATGTATTGACCGCATCAATCTGCCGTGCTTCTGGCCGATCATTGCTGGATTGCAGATAGGTCCGGGAAAGCATAATCCGACGATGCAACGCTTTGATGGACCAGTTGTCTTCATGCACGAAGGTCCATGCCAGATAGTCCAGCAACTCAGGGTGGGTTGGTTCTGAACCTCGGGTGCCGAAATCGCTGGTTGTATCGACGAAGCCTGCCCCGAAATGGCGTGCCCAGATTCGGTTCACGATAACGCGAGCCGTTAATGGGTTGGCGTTGTCAATAATCGCTTTCGCCAGTTCCAGGCGTCCGCTACCTTCCTTGAAAGGCCGCTCCTGCTCCGGTTCAAGAATTCGTGGCGAATGGCGTTCCACTGCTGGACCACGGCGGTTCGGGTCTCCACGCAGGAAGACAACCGGCTTCACCGGCTTCTCTTTGTCGAACATCACCATCGCACGACCGGGAGCGCCAGGCGATTGGGCATACCAATCGTTCACCTTCGCTCGAAGGCCGCGAATGTGATCATTGTTGTCGCGTTCAAAGAATGGAGACGTGTTATTTGCGACTTCGACGTCCGAAACGGAACCTTCCCCAAAAAGTGTTTTACGCAGTAGCTCATTGCCAGCATCGGCCAGCGTATTCACCGGTGGCATCTGGGCCTGAGCCTGCTTCCACTCTTCAACGATCTTGCTCAGACAGACCCCGTACGCCTTGGCGACGTCTAGGTGCGATTTGACTGGAGAAGCTTTCAGAGCATCTTTCAGCGCTGTCGGAATCGCCGGATCATCAAGGATCGGCTGCAATTTGGCTTCTGACTGGTTGGCCAGTTCCTGATCAGGAACGGCCATCAACGTTTTCCAGGCAGTCCAGACAGGATCAGTGACTTTGTCGTCGGTGCGTGACGCAATGAAGTTCTTCCAGCGTTCCACCAACTTGATGCGAGGTTCTTTGTCGGCGTAAGGAACATTGTCTTTCGGAATCAGTTCAAACAGCTTTACTGCCCCCAGCAGGTGATCGGCAGTGCGGTCTGTCAGTTGCACACGCAGCTTCTGGTGAGCATCGGCGACATAATCTGTGATCGCCTTTTCCCGTTTGTCGAGTTCCTCTTTGAACTTGATGTATTCCGGGTTCGACTCATCTACTTTGCCGATGATTGGCCCCAGTTCAGGCTCATAGCTGCTGTCGAAGACGCCGTAGAGAGAGTAGTAGTCGGCCGTTGGAATCGGATCATACTTGTGATCATGACACCGGGCACAAGCGACCGTCATCCCCATGAATCCTCGGGTCACAACATCGATTCGGTCATCGATAATATCGGGACCACGATTGAGGAATCGGTTCCCAACGGTCAGGAATCCCAACGCACGCAGTCGTGGATCGTTCTCGGGAAGGCCAAGTCGATCAGCAGCGAGTTGTTCGAGAACAAACTGGTTGTAAGGCTTGTCTTCATTGAAAGCCTGAACAACGTAATCGCGATAGGTGTATGAGTACGGGTAGTAACGGTTCTCGGTGAACACATACCCCTTGGTGTCTGCATAACGTGCGATGTCGAGCCAGAACCGTCCCCAGCGTTCCCCGTAGGCAGGGCTCGCCAGATAGTGATCGACAAGGCGCTCGATTGCGTCAGGGCGTTCATCGTTGACGAAGTTTTGAACTTCTTCAAATGTCGGAGGAATCCCGACCAGGTCCATGGCAATCCGGCGAATCAGCGTTTCTCTTGTTGCAACCGGGGAGAAAGTCAGATTCTTTTCTTCCTGTTTGGCTGCAATGAACCGGTCAATCGGTGTCCGGCAGTCGGCAATCTGTTTTGGTTCCGGAATTTTCTGTTGAGTCACCGGCTGATAAGCCCAATGCCGTTTAACAGCTTCGACGAAGTTGTATGTTCCGTCAGCATTTCTTGGCTGGCCTGCGTTTTCTTTCGCAGGACTCTCTGGCCAAAACGCTCCCTGTTCAATCCAGTGCTTGATAATGGCCAGTTCTTCTTCCGGCATTTTGTTGTCCGGTGGCATCTGGACATCTGATGCGCTGTGCTGCAACACCTGCCACAGACGACTCTCTGCAACTTTTCCCGGTTGAACGAGTGGCCCATTCAGACCGCCGGTAATCACATTCGCCCGAAGATCCATACGGACATCGGATTCCTGCTTTTTCTCCCCATGGCACTCAAAGCAGCGTTTCGCCAGCAATGGGCGAACATTCTTTTCGAAATACTCTTCCTTACTTTCTGCAAAGGCAGCTTTGGCCCCGACTGTAATCCCCGCCATCAAGGCAGAGAAAAGGAGCATCGTGGTCAAGAAGGAGGAGCGTTTCATCTCGAAAACCACATCATCAGGAAGGAGGGAGCCGCAGGCAGGGGGGAAGTACGCAATCCATTTAATCATACTCGACAGGAACTGTTCAAGAAACCTTGATCCGTAATTCCCGTGCTCTCGGCTGATTGCACGTGCTCCTTTTGCAAATCAACAGCGGCGACTTTCTGCCAGTAGGGACAAGAGTATGATCTTATTGTAAAACCCCTTTTGGTTTCTTGACTTAAGCCGCTTCGGTCTCGTTGCCAGTCTCATTTCTGCCTGGATCGTCATGAATCCCCAACCCTATGACATCCCACCGCAGTGGTGGCCATCGCTGTTAAGTCCGCTGCACATCCGCCTGTTACAGCGTCGGCGGCTTCGTGAACTGCGTGAACAGGGAATTCTGGAGATCGATGTTCAGGGAGCGGATTTCGTTACTCAGGCTTTGAAGGCAGGGCAGGGCGTTCTCCTGATCAGCAATCATTCCTTTCACTACGACTCTCATGTGCTGATCGAGTCTGGACTGCGATCAGGCTGGCACCCTCAAATCATGACGTCGTGGCAAGTGTTCATGATGTATGGGCGGATGGCGAGATGGTCACTGCAGAAGCATGGTTGCTTCAGTGTGAATCGCGAGGCGACCGATACGCAGGCGATTCGCCATGCAGTTTCTTTGCTGGCAACCAGCCCCAATCCACTTGCAATCTATCCGGAAGGAGACATCTACCACGCCAACGACCGGGTCAAGAATTTTCGAGAAGGTGCCGCCGGAATTGCACTGATGGCCGCGAGGCAAAAGAAACGCCCGATTGTGGCGATTCCCTGTGCAATGAAAGGGATTTACACCTCTGATCCAACGCCGCAACTGATCGAGATGATGGGAAAGCTGGAAATGCGGCTGGGCTGGAGACCGACTCCAGAACGCCCCTTGCTGGAACGGATTTCCCGCTTTGGAAACGGGCTGCTGTCACTGAAAGAACTCGAATATCTCGGGGAAGTCCGCAGCGGAACCGTCGGCGAGCGTCTGCGATTTCTGGCCAATGCTGTTCTTGAACAGGTGCGTCAACGAGGCGGATTTCAGCAACGTGGACACGATCTTACCGACCAGATCCGTTCTCTCCGCTCACAAGTGGTCCGGCAGATTGATTCGTTACGAGAGCAGGGAAGCACCGCCGACTCTATTTCCGTGAGTGCCGAGGAGAGAGAGAAATTGTTGGCTCAACGAAGAATCGATCTCGCAGACCTTTTCTTTGTGACTCAGCTGTCGAGCTACCACGGAGATTACGTCTCTCAGAAACCCAGCGTGGAGCGTCTGGCAGAAACAATCGACCGGTATGAAGAAGATGTGTTTGCGCTCCAAGCTCCGAGTCCTCGGGCTACCCGACGGGTGATCGTCCGGTTTGGTGAGCCGAAACCTGTTCTCCCACAAGGAGAAACAGCGTTACAACTCACGCTGTTATGGGAACGTGCCGTACAAGGATTATTAGACGAAGTGAATCGCGGGCAGGATGACGGCCTTCCGAGTTCTCCATCGGCAACTCCTGCCAGTCGATCGGTCTGATACACGCAGAGCATCCGGCACGTTCAGAAGGACCGGGAGAATTCGAACTTTTCCCCCAAACTCCCGCAACGTCACTGCCGATAAATCCGGTACAGCACAACGTGCGCGTCACCGCCGTTGCCTGCGCAAGAAGATCAGGACCAGCGTGGAACGACGTCTGGATGTCTGAGAATTGATTCAACCTCGCCGGTGGGGACAAGGGATGTTCATTAACGTACGGTTTCCCTGCAAATGGCTGTTCGTTGCCAGCGTCATGGCGGGACGATTGGCTTCAGGGCAGGACTGGCAGCCAGCGGCTCAATATGCCGGGTATCCGGCGATGAATTCCGCGAACAACGTCATGCCGGCTGGCTATGGTGCTCCCCCGCAGAGCGCCGGGTACGGCTATGATCCCTATGGAGCAGGGCAGGAATTCTGCCCGCCAGGCTCCAGTCTATATGACGAGCTTCTCCCTGCAGATCGTGGATTCCGCTACCAGGAACCATCTCGTCTCGACTTGTATGTCCGCCAGATGCTTCGTGGAACATGGGGACGAATTGAGTACCTGCACGGGGGAATGAGAACCAGCGATTCGGTCGTTCTCGGTACTCCAATCAACATTCCTGCTGATCCACTGGATCCGCTATCGACTCCTTATGTCGTGAATGATCCTGCCGAGCAGTTCGAAATTTTTAATACTGCGGACAACTTCGTCGGGCTCGCTCAGGTTCCCACGACTGACAGTGTGCGCTGGAAGAATGCTCAGGGGATTCGCGGGAGTTTCGGAGTTCCACTGACAGATCTGGTGACATTGGAAGGTCGCTTCTGGCGATACGAAGACCAGGCGACAACACTTGATACGCCGAGAATTCCACCTCTGTCGACAAACGGGGCTCACGGAACGATCAACTCCACCTTTCTGGCAACCTCTTTGACAACAGATGGTTTGCCGGGATCGACCGTGATTCTGTACGACGCCGGTTTCGCCAGTTCTTACACGAATACGCTCAAGGCGGGGGATGTTGCGTTAGTCTTCAACTGGAAGAATCCAGACGAAGGCTGGCGACTGCAACCGATTCTGGGGTATCGCCACGAAGACTACTCTGAACGCCTTTCGTTCGGGGGAGCATTCGATAACCGCTCCAACTACCTGGACGGCGTTGGAATCATCGCCACTCAAACAAACGGCATCAGCTCAAACGTTCGTAACATCCGAGATATGATGGAACTCGGGATGCGAACAGAGTGGCAGCGTGGGTTCCTGACGTTGGGAGTTCAGGAACGACTTGCCTTCGGTTCCAACATCGCGAGAGCAGATGTCCGCACGATGAACCTGCGTGAGCCTGGCTCTGTTCCCGGAACAATTGATGATCCTGACATGACAGTGGATCAGCGTGAGAAGACAACGTTCGCTCCGAGCTTCGACCTTGATGTCTACGCCCGGATTCAAGTGAACCACTGGTTGAGCTTCCGCGTGGGGTATAACCTGCTGTGGCTCGGCGGAATCGGAGCGGCAGACCGCTCGATCCGATTTAACGAAGTCAGCGATGGCCTCGGTGGAACAGTCGGAGACGTCGGAGCCAACATTAAATACAGCGATCGCACTGTGAGCGCCCTAACGATCGGCGGCGAGATTATTCTCCCGTAATTTACGACGATCGATCTCGATCGACATCTTCTAATAAGTTCCGTTGCTGCTGGACAATGAATGTCAGGCAGCAACGGAACTTTTTTCATTGACTCTGCAAGCAGTTGGTTGGCGTGACATTGGTTGTTATGGATGCATTGAGTTATGCTGGTGCGTGTCGAAATCGCGAACGCACTGTTTCTGTGGGCTTCGCTTCT
>JBEBTF010000202.1:0-7266 GCA_040393865.1 Planctomicrobium piriforme
TACGACAGCAGGAGTTCCAGGTCGTCGGTTGTCAGATCTCCCAGTGGTGTGCCTTCCGATTCGAGAATCGCGTCGGCGAGCTCCCGTTTCTTCTTCTGCAGCTCAAGAATCTTCTCTTCAACCGTGTCGCGGCAGATCAGACGGTAAGCAAACACTTGCTTTGTCTGACCGACTCGGTGTGCCCGGTCGATTGCCTGCGCTTCGACGGCAGGATTCCACCAAGGGTCGAGAAGGAAGACGTATTCGGCTTCAGTCAGGTTCAGACCCAAGCCCCCGGCCTTCAACGAAATGAGGAAGACCGTGGTGTCTGGATCATTCTGGAACTGATCAACAACCTGCTTTCGCTTGCGAGTCTGACCGTCGAGGTAGGCGTATGTCACGCCACGACGATCCAGATGTTTCTTCACAATAGACAGCATGCTGGTGAACTGTGAGAAGACCAGTGATTTATGGCCTTCTTTGATCAGCTCTTCCAACTGCGGACAGAGGACGTCCAGTTTCGCGTATTCGTCCTCATCGCTCCCTTTGTCGAGCAGAGCAGGGTGGCAGGCCGCCTGACGCAATCGAAGCAGTGCTTCGAGAACGTGCATACGGGTTTTGCCCATCCCTTGTTTCTTGACGAGCCCCAACAGCGAATCGCGGTAGTAATCCCGCATTTCGTTGTAGAGTTGCTGCTGACGGTCCCCCATCTGGCAGTAAATGGTTTCTTCGAATTTATCCGGCAGTTCTCGAGCGACCTGACCTTTGGTACGACGCAAGACGAAGGGCCGCACGCCTGACGCGATTGTTCTACGAGACTGTTCGTTGGAGCCCTCGGTTGCGAGAACCTTGAATGCAGAACTTCGTCCCAGCATTCCGGGGTTCAGGAACTCGAAGATCGACCACAGGTCTCCCAGATGGTTCTCAATCGGAGTACCGGACAGGGCGACGCGGTTGTGAGCACGCAACAGACGCGAGGCTTTTGCTGCCTGGGACGAGGCATTCTTAATGGTCTGGGCTTCGTCCAATACGCAGTAGTCGAATTCCTGATCTTTCAATTCGAGGATGTCACGACGCAGCGTTCCGTACGTCGTCAAAATCACGTCGGATGTTGGAATCTGTTCACGAAGTGCAATTCGCTCCGGTCCGGTGTACTCCACATGAGTCAGTTCCGGGGCGAATTTGATCTTCTCCTGAATCCAGTTGAACATCAGCGATTTCGGCACAACGACCAGCGATGGAAGATGGCGATCTCGCTTCTGCTTTCTCTCCTGAAGCAATGCGAGCATCTGAACCGTTTTACCGAGACCCATGTCGTCGGCCAAACAGCCACCGAAGCCGTATTCCTGAAGGAAGTGCAGCCATCCCAGACCTTCGCGCTGGTACGGACGCAATTGTCCGTGGAAATTTTCTGGTTCAGCACGCGGTTCGATCCCGTCGAACGATGCGAGCTTGGCTCGAATGTCCAGATAACGAGCATCGAAGGAAACGAATTCCTGAGAGGAAAGCAGGGAATCGACGAGTCCAAGTTGGGACGTCGAGAACTTCACACCTTCTTCGCTGACGTTCCCCAATCCGGCCAGGATGCCGTATTGCTGGAGCCATTCTTCGGGCAGAATCCCGAGAGAGCCGTCGTCCAGACGGATGGTCTGATCGCCTCGGGAGAGAGCGGCCAACAACTCAGGGAAGTTCGCTTTTTGTCCGTCGAAGTCAATGTCGGCAGTCAGTTCGAACCAGTCGATATCGGAGCGGACGTTGAACTTTACGGAAGCGGGTTGGCGGACTTCTTTTCCGTCTGCGTGAACCTGCCAACCATTGCTGACAAGTGTTCGGACCGCGCGACCGAGTTCGCCGACGCCGATGTCGACGTCATGTGCAGCCTGACGATGATCGACGAGGCGACGGAATCCAAGTTCATCAAGTTGCGACCAGAACGCCGGTTCCCGCTTTTGGTCGCGCAACAGGCAACGTCCCTGATCTCGCTGAACAACGGCCCATTGGACGTTGGACCCGCGAACGAGTGTTCCTTCATAGTCGAATTCGATGTTTCCATGAATTCGTTCGTGTTTCCAGCCGCGTTTTGACGGTGATTTGAAGACCAACCGTGGTGACGGGATCGGTCGCACTTCTTCGAGTTGCAGCGATTTCGGAAGGTCGAGCTGCGGCAACACTGGCATGTCGAGCAGCCAGTCAACGAGGTCTTGTTCTTCGTTGACTTTGGCGGTCAACTTCTGGTCCCCGAGAAGCATGGGGATCCAGTCGAATGCGCCGAAGTCTTCGAGTCGCGAGATCTTGTTGTCGTGGAGCACCAATCCGCCCGGGAGCAACAGATCGCACTTTTCAATGCGCAGTTTTTCTTCGCCGCGGCGAACCTCTCCATGCAGTTGCCAACTCAAGTCCTCAAGCTGGCCCAGGCACAGGCAGAACTGCCACGGTTCTGAATCATTCCAGGTCAGTGGCGGCATTTCGGTTTCGGATTCATCCAGGAATCTCAACCGCTTTGAGCCGGCCATTAACGGGAGGATCAGCGTGCACAATTCATATGGAAGACGATATCGGTAGACGGATGTCTGGAATTCGGCTTGTTGCGCCATCCATCCAGTTCGCTCCGGGGTTCCGCCTCCCAGAAACGCCAGAATCCGGCGGTCGTCTGCATGATCGACGTCATCCAGTTGACCAGGACGGACTTTCAGAGGTTTCAGTTTCCCCCATTGTCCGTTACTGCGGCGTTGTCGCTGGGATGTCTGGATGACCAGTTGCTGGGATTTCCGGCTTTCCGGCAAATCCACTTCGTAGAAGATTTCTCGTTCACGTGATTCCGCAGTCGCGCCGGGCCGAGCGGACGCTGGCATCTGATTGCGGAGATTTTGAAGTTTTGACTCCCATTCGCGCGGTTGTTGGCGCGGAGCGGCCGCTTTCGTGGCCGCACGGGCGGTTGGAGCTGCCTTCGACTCACTCGGATAGAAGACGTCACCTCCTTCGAGGTCCTCTTCATCCCAGGACGCGAGGTCGAGTGGAGTGTACCGAGTTTCCGAAACGAACGGCGGGACTGCTCCTGGTTTGGCTGTGCCAGTCAGGTAGGAACCGGCGTCGACAGCAAGAACCGTGGCCCAAAGGTGCTTGCAGGCGGGGTCGCGTGTCTGGCCTTCGCCGACACACGAGCAGTACATCCTCAGATCCCCTTCCTGACGACTCAGGTGGGTTTGGTATTCAACTCCGTCCCGGACAACCGCGTGGAGGTCATCGGCAGTGACGCGCGCAATGGAAACGCGGTCTGCCTGCAAATAGGCCTGACCTCGAAAACGGATATCACCGCGAAACTTACTTTCCAGCAGTTGTGTCAGAGACACCCATCGCCTCCCTGCAGACGCAAACTCAATTGAACCGGAATCAAAACAAACGTCTCATCTAATGTGCGATAGAATTCGCCGGACAGAATTCATTCCGACGATCGTTTGGCCCGAAAGTCGGGCGCAGCATCCCAGCGTATCGAAAGAGACGGACGCTTTACCAGACTGTGGACCGTGAAAATCTCCGGACACTCCCCATCTTCCGGAGTTTCGGTGCCACAAATAGTAGCGGCGCCCTTTTGGTGAACATGGGGAAGATCAAAACTGGACGGTGTATCAATGGTGGTGGATGCGGCAGGACAGTTGGAAAAACGTCGAAACTCAAGGATTTGTGAACAGTTCTGGTTATCAGGTCCTCGGGGTGAAGTGGTTCCGGGAACCATTTGGTGGTTTTCTTGTCTCATTGTGGAAACATTATAGTCATGTCGCGTTGTTCTGTGGGGGCATTTGAATTCTCAAGCGGAATCGGGAGCACTTTCGAACCGCCGCGACTCCGTATAGAATCACGTTTTGCGCAATGCAGATTTAGGAATTTTGGGTGATCTTGCATCACCGTCAAATGGAGCAAGTCATGGCCCGCAAGGGAGAACAGTTCGCCGGTTTAACAGTTGCCCTCATCACTCCGTTCCGAAACGGAGCAGTGGATGAAGCTGCGCTGCGGAAACTGGTCGACTGGCATATCGAGCAGGGGACTCATTGCATTTGTCCTTGCGGCACAACTGGCGAAAGTCCAACGCTCAGTCATGATGAACATGATCGGGTCGTTGCCACAGTTGCTGAACATGCAGCCGGCCGTATTAAAGTGATGGCAGGGACCGGTTCAAACTCCACAGCGGAAGCAATTCGTCTCACTCGACGGGCGAAAGAGGCCGGTATTGATGGGGCCTTGATGGTCACCCCATATTACAACAAGCCGATGCAGGAAGGTTATTACCAGCATTTCAAAGCGGTTGCGGAAGCCGTTGATTTGCCAATTATTCTGTACAACATTCCTGGTCGTACAGCAAAAAACATGGAGCCGGACACGATCTGCAAGCTGGCTGAGTTGCCCACGATTGTGGCAATTAAGGAAGCCACTGGTTCGCTCGATCAGGCGTCGCAGATTCTCAATGGCAGCGATTTGACGTTGCTGTCTGGTGATGACAGTTTGACTTTGCCACTGCTGTCGATCGGCGGAAGTGGGATTGTTTCCGTTGCTGGAAATATTATTCCTAAAGACCTGATGGCGCTTGTCGCTGCCTGGAATCAGGGTGACATCGCAGCGGCACAGAAGTGGCATCATAAGTTGTTCCCGCTCTGCCGAGATATGCTCGGACTGGCGACGAACCCGATTCCGCTCAAAGCCGCAATGCAGCTTCTTGGACGGGACACCGGTGAAGTCCGGCTGCCGTTAACTCCACTTTCATCCAGTGACATGGAAAAACTGAAAGTGACGTTAAAAAATTATGGATTGCTGAATTAAGAATTTAGAGTGAATGTTGTGAGCTTTTCGAAAAGAAGTGTGAACGCACCTGTTCGATCACTTTATTCTGAAGAGTGATTCGCGGTGTTGTTGATGTGTGAATGATTGGTCCGCATGTCGGACCCTATGAAGGCAAATTCTGTTTGTCCTTCGTAGTGAAAACTTGAATTCGACTGTTGTGATAACGCTATGACTTCTACGACCACCTCCAGTTCTGGTTTCCAACAAGCAGCTTTCGAGGCATTCCTGGCTGCCCGATCCGAGCCGGACTGGGTGCAGGACGCCCGTCGTCACGCATATCAGCTGTATCAAAACCGGTTGAACACGGAACTTGATCCAGAAGAATACAAGCGAATCGAATTGCGAACTTTTCGCCCAGAAAAGTACCACATCTCGAATGCGCCGGTCTCTTTGGAGTCTGTTGAAACCTTAATGCGGGATCGCGCCGAATTCGCTGGGGCCGTCACGCATGTCGATGGTCACTGTGTTTCTGCTTCGTTGAACGAGGACCTGCAGGCCAAAGGTGTCCTCTTCGGGAGTCTGGCGAAACTTCTCGTCGAACATCGTGAGAAGCTGGAACCTTATTTTCTCACTCGGGCAGTGGACCCATCAACGGATCGGTTTTCTGCATGGCACGCCGCATTCTGGACGGGGGGAACAGTTCTTTTTGTTCCTCGCAATGTCAACGTAGATGTCCCGCTTTACAGCTTGATTACTCTTCAAGAAGACGGGACCGCTGACTTCAGTCATACGCTCGTCATTCTGGAAGAAGGTGCTTCTGCCACACTATTGGAGGAAACGGCCTCGGTCTCTCCAGATACTGAAGGGGTGCATGTCGGAACCGTTGAGCTGATTGTTGGAGCCGGCGCCCGGTTGCGTTACGTGCAGCTGCAGAACTGGAACCAGAAAGTTCGGCACTTCGCACATCAGTCTGGACGGGTTGGCCGTGATGCTGATTTGCAGTGGACAGTTGCTGCTTTGGGAAGCCGATTGCAGCACATCCACCAGGATGTGCATCTCGACGGGCGGGGTGCGACCGGTCAGGTGAACGGAGTGACGTTTGCGACTGATAAGCAACTTCTCTCGTACTACACTCAACAGACCCACCATCAACCGGATACACGCTCCGATTTACTCTATAAAGAAGTGTTGCGTGATAAGTCCCGCGTCGTCTGGCGAGGGATGATTAAGGTCGATCCCGATGCGCAGAAGACGGATGGCTATCAGCGCAATGATTCCTTGATGCTCAGTGCTGATGCCCGCGCCGATGCGATTCCAGGGTTGGAGATTGAAGCGGATGACGTGCGTTGTACTCACGGAGCAACAGCCGGTCGCGTCGATGACGAACAGATCTTTTACGCGATGTGCCGGGGGCTTTCCCGGTATGAAGCGATGCACATGATCGTCGAAGGATTCTTTGCACAGGTTTACGATCGTATTCAGGTTGATCTGGTTCGAGAGACACTAAGCCAGGCTGTTGAGCGCAAACTCGGCATCGGAGAGTGACCGCTTTACCATCGGAATCTGGCAACTGGAGGCGTTTGCATTAACGTCTGCCCGCGCAGCACGCTTTTCGTCGATGTAAGCTGTGGCTCATACGGGCAACTCGGGCAGATGAAATCGAAACTGGCGAACGCTCCAACATGGTCGAATCGCTTCCGCAATTCATTCTTCTGCTGATCTGGAAATGGCGATTAGTCATTCTCCTGATTGCAGCTGGAATTGGCTTGCGGTTACTGGTCGCAACCATTGAGACGATGCTCTTGTTTCCGGCTCCATCGCCGTCGCGAGCGTCGCTTGAGTTGCCAGAAGGGGCTCGTTCTCAGCGGCTGAAAACATCGGTGGGGAGCGTCGACGCGGTTTTTCTCCCCCCACTTGTCGCGAGTGAAGGTCAGGTTCCGTTGCTGATTTATTGTCATGGCAACGGAAACCTGATCGATTTTTTGCTCAAGCGATTCGATCCGTTCCGACAGGCGGGTTATGCCGTGCTCCTTCCTGAATACCCTGGGTACGGTCGCTCTGAGGGGGCGCCTTCTGAACAGTCCATTCGTCAGGCCGTTCTCGCTGCGTATGAATGGGCAGTTCAGCAGCCAGAGGTCGACCCGAATCGCGTGATTGGTTGGGGACGATCCCTTGGTGGGGGAGCGGTTTGCCTCCTGTCCAAAGAACGAAAGCTAGCTTCGCTGATTCTGGAGTCGACCTTTACCCGAGTGACAGATGCCGCTCAGGCTCGTTACGGTTGGGCGGCCCGCTTAATGAGGAATCGATTCGATAATCTTTCGGCGGTTTGCGAGTTTGATGGAGCGGTTCTGATTTTGCATGGGACGCATGATCGCATTGTACCTGTTGAGCAGGCGATTCAGCTTGATCGTAGTTGTCGTGCATCGGAACTTGTTATTCTTCCGTGTGGTCACAACGATTGTGATTCGGCAAACCAAATTGCTCTTGAGTTTCTGCAGCGCCAGTTTCCCGTGA
>JBEBTF010000203.1:0-7237 GCA_040393865.1 Planctomicrobium piriforme
AGTGCTCACGGACATTCAAAGAATGTGATTGAAACGGTTCGCACGATTAAGAAGCAGTGGTCAATTGACGTCATTGCGGGGAACATTGCCACGGAATCCGGTGCTAGGGCTTTGATCGATGCTGGCGCCGACGCCGTAAAAGTTGGAATTGGTCCCGGATCAATTTGTACAACCCGAATCATCTCTGGAGTCGGTGTTCCGCAGCTGACCGCCATTTCTGGAGCAGCCAGGGCAGTCGCTGGAACCGACGTTCCACTCATTGCTGATGGTGGAATCCGGTATAGCGGCGATATTACGAAAGCCCTTGCAGTGGGAGCACATACGGTGATGCTCGGGGGGCTTTTGGCCGGTCTCGACGAGAGTCCTGGGGAAACGATTCTGTATCAAGGACGTAGATTTAAGCGATATCGTGGAATGGGGTCTTTGGGGGCAATGGTGAAGGGGAGTAGCGAGCGCTATCGCCAGAGCCAAACTGAAGACGACTCTCGCGGAACGCCGAAACTGGTTCCGGAAGGGGTAGAAGGACGCGTCCCATACAAGGGACACCTGCATACCCTCCTTTATCAGCTCGTCGGCGGTCTCAGGGCCGGGATGGGTTATTTAGGCGTTCGAAATATCGAAGAACTGCGGACGCACGCGAAATTCCTGCGGGTCTCGGCGGCCACGGTGAGGGAGAACCATCCGCATGACATTGCAATTACACAGGAAGCTCCAAATTACACAACGGAGTACGCCCCTAACGATGGCTTCGCGTCCTAAGCGAAAGCTGTTTGGTGCGGTTGTTGCCCTTTCAACGCTGGTGGGAAGCGCGGCTTTTGCCGACTTCCCATCTCGGCCGCGACAGGCCGATGACCAGGCCGAACAAGCCGCTTCTGTGCGATGGCAGGAGTTGCGAAAAGAAATTTTCAAAACGTCCGAGAAACCTGAGTCCGTAAGGGCTCCATCCGCCGCTGTTCGTCCGTTCCCAGAACGAACGACATTGGAACAGGTCGCCGGGTTTTCGTTCTCGACTCCATCATCCAGTGGAATTGAACAGGTCTCGGCGCGTCGGGAGCCTGGATATGTGATTCATTCGTTTTCGGATTTCAGCGAACCGCTGGCAGTTCCGAAGAGTGATTCAGCTCAGTTGGTTTCGCTGCCAGAATTTCTCGCGATGGGTGAGAAGAGTCAGGAAGGGAGACTTGCCTCCCTTCCTCTTCCGCCTGAGCCGGTTCCTGCTGCAGACATTTCTCCATCAGGGATCCCGAGCGCTCCAGGCGGTGAACTGTTTGGGGATCAAATCGATACCCTGTTTCAGCCCATCACCCGCATTCAGCCTTATCAGAACTACTCCCCATCGGCAGCAGCACAGGGGAAGGTCCGGTACGACTATATTTGCCCGCAGCCGGATAGCATTCCGAAAGACAAACGCGTCAGTTGTCCCGACATGCTCGCACTGCCGCAACATGGCAGTACATCGCGGAATTTTGCGACGACCCAATATACCTGGCTGCCAACCAACGTCTTTCACAATCCACTCTACTTTGAGGATGTGGCGCTTGAACGTTATGGGCAGCAATACCCTGTCGGTATCCAGCCATTTGTCTCGCTGGGACGCTTCGGGATTCAATTCCTCGGACTACCCTATCAGATGGCGATCGATCCGGTGCATCGCGAGATCTATGCACTTGGATATTACCGCCCAGGCGATTGCCCTCCGGAACTGGAATACCGAATTCCCTGGAATGCAAAAGCCGCTGCGACAGCAGCAGGTGTTTATACAGGGTTCGCTTTCCTGATCCCGTAAGTTCCAAATGCAATCGTTCATTTCCAAAAAAGGAGTGGACGAGCGGTCAGATCAAACTGATTGAGTGCTTCGTCGCCGTTTGGAATCAGGGGCGCGCGAGTTGTTAAGTCCGGCAAGGACGGATTTTACAGCGAGCGCGAGCGAAAGTGATTTGTTTAATTGATTTGCAATCACAGGCCGGACCGCTTCTTTTCCGAGGCAACCGGCCTGTGTCATTGTTGCATCATGGAGGGCGGATCATTGTCGGCCAATGCAATTGTGCCATGACTGGGATGTTTTCCCCGGGCGCTTGTCTGGACCGTATGGCCCGGTATGATTCGAGAGCAGGATAAAAGAGTGGCGCTCGCGTGTTCGCTCAGACTGCGTTTCCGTAATTTTTGAATCGAAGTCATCATGCAGCATCGTTCGAACCACGGTCCCCGGCCACATGCGTTTCAGCCACCACAAGGGGAGTTGGCACTGCTGGCAGGTTCAGCGAACAAGCTGCTCGCCCAACGAATTGCTGACGAACTCGGGGTCCGCCTGACACCCTGTGAAGCGCATTACTTCAGTGAAGGAAATGTGTTTGTCCGCATTCTCGAAAACGTTCGAGGGCGGGACTGTTACATCATTCAAGGGACGCACCATCCCGTGAATGATAACTTCATGGAACTGATGTTCTGGATTGACGCTCTGAAGCGTGCCAGTGCTCAGCAGGTCACGGCCGTTGTTCCCTTCTTCAGCTATGCGAAAGGGGACAAAAAAGATGAACCACGCGTTTCCATCCGCGCACGTGTCTGTGCGGATGCCATCGAAGCGGCGGGTGCTGATCGCTGTCTGATGATGGATCTGCACACTCCGCAGATTCAGGGCTTCTTCCATATTCCCGTTGATCACCTCTACGCCCGCTATGTGCTTTGCGATCACATTCGCACATTGAACATTCAAGATCTGGTCGTCTGTAGTCCAGACATTGGGTTCGCAAAAAGTGCGTCGGCTTACGCTTACTATCTTGGCGTGCCGGTTGTCATTGGAAACAAAACCCGACACGACCACAGCGAAACAGCCCATGTTCTGGAACTGATCGGCGATGTTCGTAACAAGAACGTTCTGATCGTCGATGACTTCACCATCTCCGGCGGAACGATGTTCGCGATGGCGGAAGTTCTGAAGCAACGAGGAGCAAACGACATTTATGCTGCCGTCTCACACGGGGCATTGTCAAAAGGTGTTGCTCAGAAATTTGCCAACAGCAAGATCAAGCAACTGTTTATCACGGACACGATTGAACCGCACCACGACCCGCTGACCCATAACATTACGGTCGTTTCGGTCGCCCGACTCTTTGCAGAAGCGATTCAGTCGATCCATGATCGAACCAGCGTTTCCCAGCTCTTCCCGGATGCCACAATTGCAGACGGCTGATCTCGGGTGTAAAAAGAATTTGAGTTGCCCTGAGTGAAGCGAGTCATTGTTGCGGGGATTGTCTTTCATTGAATGAAGTCGATCCCCGTTTTTATTTGAGTTTCATCTGATGTCTAACTTTCAGCGTGTCGCGGATCAGAACGAGATTCCCAATCTCGGTCGGAAGGAAATTCTGATCGACGATGAGATTCCGGCGTTGCTGCTCCGCGTCGATCCGGTGTATTACTGCTTCGAAGATATCTGTACTCATGACGGGCAGCCATTGACCGACGGCGAATTCAACGGAACCGAAATCATCTGCCCTCGACATGGGGCTCGTTTCGAGGTTGCAACTGGCAAGGCCACGGCACTTCCTGCCCGCCTTCCGATTCGAGTCTTTGACGTGGAAATTCGCGATGACGGAGTCTATGTCCGGGGAGACGAATAGCCGACTCACACCAGTCTGGTGGTGGGGTGGTCTGCTTCTTGTTGTCATCGCAGTTCTGTTCGCTCGCTTTCGTCTGATTGAACTTCCACTCGAACGAGACGAAGGTGAGTACGCGTACGGGGCACAACTGCTACTGCATGGTGGCCGTCTTTATGATGACCTGCACACCATGAAATGGCCTGGGCTCTATGCCGCCTATGCTCTGATCTTCTCTATTGGCGGTGAGACCGTCGCAGCGATTCACGGTGGTCTGGTTGTGGTCAACGTGTTGACCGCGATTGGAGTTTTCTTGCTGTCTCGACTCTTTCTGGATCGAACCTCAGCGTGCGTTGCGGCCGTCAGTTTTCTGGTCCTGAGCGTCTTACCTGTGATGCACGGGATCATCACGAATGCCGAGCACTTCGCAGTTCTGTTTCCGGTATTTGGATTATGGTGCCTTGTTCACAGTCTTCGTGAACGGCAGTGGTTCGGGATTCTGGTTGCGGGTGTACTCATCGGCTTAGGGGCCGTGATGAAGCAGCATGCACATGCCTTTGTCGCATTAGGCGGCGTGCTTACTCTCCTGCTTCCACGCCCCATCTCGATACGAACAGGGCTGACAAATCTTGGGCAGTCAGTCGCCTATGTTGCAGGAGTTCTGTCTGCCTGGGGGGCGATGTGTCTTGCCGTCTGGCAGCGAGGGGATTGGGATCAATTTATAATCTGGACCGTTCAGTACCCGCGAGATTACACGCGTCAGGTCGGTTGGAGTGAGGCACTCGCAAACTTTCAGTTCGCAGGGCTGTCGATCCTGAAAGTGACATGGCCTTTGCTTCTTTTGGCACTCCTGGGATTAGCTTCCTTTGCGCGTCAGAAGAAATGGGAAGACTGCTGTGTCGTGATCGGGTTCTTCGTTGCCAGTCTGTTGTCACTCTGTCCAGGATTCTACTTTCGCGAGCATTATTTCTTGCTGGCCGTTCCTGCGATCGCGATTCTCTGCGGCAAAGGGGTTGAATGCCTGTTCAATGCAGTCTCTCGAAACTGCTCTCGACCCTGTGGCACCTGGGGGGGGAGGCTGGCACGTATTGGCGTGCTCGCGCTCTTGTGTATTCCATTGGTGGCACAGGGGAGACTTCTCTTTATCGAGCGCACGGACCTGGTCAGCCGGACGTTATTTGGGCCAAACCCCTTCGTAGAATCACCGCGGATTGCTGCATTTCTGAAGGAACGAATGTCAGAGGACGATCGCATGGTCATCTTCGGTTCAGAGCCACAAATCGCCTTCTATGCTCAACGTCGTCTGGCGACAGGGGACATCTACATGTACCCCATGACGGAGATTCATCCATTGGCGAAGCCGCTTCAGGTCGAGATGATTCGCAAGGTCAACGAGTCTCGACCGAGGTTTGCATTGTTCGTCTCCGCACCGACCGCTTGGCTGACTCGTGCGCAGACAGAACCGCTCCTCATCAACTGGATGCCAACCTTTCTGAAGGATTATCACCTTGTTGGTTTGGTCGAGACGGTTTCGATGATCGAGTCGAAATACGACTTCGCCGCAGATGGCGAATTACTGCAACGTTCGATCAGTCGCATTCCTTCGGGAGTGCCATACGTCGCCATCTTTTGCCGCAAAGATTCTCTTTGATTGCGTTGTGATGAGGTTCCATCCGGGACTGTGATGGCTCTCCAACAGCAACAATTCGCCTATTTTTTGTATAGGCAGGTTTTAAAAGCGATTACAATCAATTGATTGTTGATCCATTTCGTTTCTGGCATCGTCACATCTTCGGCTGACATCTGTCTGGTGCCGATCTGGTATCTGTCTCCATCTTGCGAGTTGGCCTGCTTTCAGCAGATGACGTATTGCAGATGATTTTTATTGATCCGGTGTTTCGTTCTCACAATGCGAGTATCACCTTGCGAATTTCCGGTGGGGCCGTGGCTCTCCGGACTGTTTGATTGTGTTCCAACCGATCAGTTTGAGTGAGGAGCCAATAAATGATGAGGTTTCATCTCTCCAGTTTCTCCAAGTTCGGGTTTGCCACTGCAATTCCGTTACTCGGAGCAATTGCCCTTTGGGCGGCAGACTCTCCTGCAAAGCGACCGCCTCCACAAACTTACATGCCGGTCGTGCCGTCTAAACCTTTCAAAGAAGTCATGGACTCCAATGTTGCAGACAAACCTGCCGTTCAGCAAGCAATGCAGGACCTGCTGAAGGCTCGTTATGACCTCGCGGACAAGCCAAGCGGCGTTCAAATGTCCGCTGGCCGGCGTGCCGTTCAGGGGGGCGTCCGCGTCAAACTTCCTGAAGGAGTGACGTGGGAAAAACTTGGACAGATGACCCCTGATGAAATCAAAAGTCACAATTCATTTCCGATGGGCTTCCGTCCGTTGCCCCATGTGAAGCATCCGACCGGTGGAATGGTCTTCCCGGAAGACCAGATCAAGGCCATCAAACAGGCTGAAGGTCGTGACATTAAACGGTTCGATGTTGACTTTGATTTGCCGGATCACTTTCGACCGGAGTTTCCGCCCCCAATGTATCTGACGACGCATCCTGAGCTGGGAGATGTCAGTCAGGGACAAGTGATCACGATCAAGAATTACTACGATCTCTTCAGCGGCAAACTCACCCCGGTCCAGATGGAAGGATTGCGACTTCTCCTGACTCCGAACACTCAACAGCAATTCAATCAGACAGAAGACCGGAAGAGTGTCCACCCGGAACTCGGAGTTTCCTGCTTCGATTGTCACACAAACGGACATACAAACGCCACCTTCCATCTCAATCCAGATACGCGCCCACAGGACGAACGGATGCGTCTGGATACCGTCAGTTTGCGAGGGGTTTACAATCAGCAGATTCACGGATCAAAACGGTCTCTGAGATCATTGGAAGACTTCACGGAGTTTGAGCAGCGAACGGCCTACTTCGATGGTGATCATGTCATCGCCGCCAAAAAAGGAGTGTTTCTCCCGGACCGTAGTTCGCAAGTCGTGATGATGGCCCAGATGCAGACGATGCTCGACTTTCCACCTGCTCCCAAACTCGACCGAGTCGGACGCCTGAAAAAGGATGTCGCATCAGAATCGGAATTACGTGGAGAACAGTTGTTCCTCGGAAAAGCTCAGTGCTCGGTCTGTCACGCTCCGCCGTTCTTTCTTGATGACAAAATGCACGACTTGAAGCTGGAGCGTTTCTACAATGCCGAAGAGATTCTTGGGCAGTACAACAAGGCCCCCGGTGCGATCAAAACGTTCACACTGCGTGGAATCAAAGATTCGCCACCTTACATGCACGACGGCCGATTGCTCACCTTGGATGACACGGTCGAGTTCTTCAACGTTGTTCTGGAATTGAAGCTGAGTGAACAAGAAAAGAAAGACCTGGTTGCATACATGCTCTGCCTGTGATGCATCGGTGTTTTGATTTCGTGTTTTAATTGAATTGAAGGCCTGCTTCCGAATCTCTCTGGAGCGGGCCTTCTTTGATTTTTAGGCCCCGATTGTGCCGATACTTCCTGTTGACCTGCTGGCATCTCCAGAACTACAAACCGTTCCTCCTGATGGTCACGCAAATGGAGGGAAGAGGGAGCATTATTCTCGACGATCTGCCCGCCTGCCTCGATCCAGGCAGG
>JBEBTF010000204.1:0-7219 GCA_040393865.1 Planctomicrobium piriforme
GGATTTCTTCTCGCCTTGCTTACCGACTCTCCGCTATGATTTTTTCTCGCGTCTGGCGTTTGGTAAAGGGAAATTTCTAGATGCGATCCCCCTTCTGACATCGAACTCGCAGTAAAGCGAACTCGGCAGAAGGCTGCCTGTTGAATCCTGCCTTCGTTCCAGTTTAATGACGCCCCTTGGTGTGTTTCAGGGCGGAATCGTTATGCAGGATGAGGGAGCAACAGTGAATGAAATGCAATTATTACTGCAAGGATGTGTTGGGTTATGGGCGAAGTCATTTCATTTCTGGCAGGGTTGGCCATCCTCATTGTTGGTGCGGAATTGACCGTGCGCGGGGCATCGCGTCTGGCGACTGCCATGCGAATTTCCCCGATGGTGATCGGCCTGACGATTGTTTCCGTCGGGACAAGTACGCCTGAGCTTGCAGTGGGAATTACAGCGAGCCATATGGGAAATGGGGGGCTCGTCGTCGGCAATATTGCCGGAACTAACATGCTGAATCTCATGTTTATTCTTGGGTTAAGCGCAGCATTGCGGCCTCTTCCAATTCAATCTCAAGTATTTCGTCTTGAGCTTCCGGTCATTGTGCTGTCTGCCGGTCTGATGATGGCGTTGGGGTGGGATGGTGTCCTGTCTCAGGTCGATGGTGTGGTGATGTTTAGCGTTGGCGTGGTGTACACCATCGCTCTCATCTTGCTGACAAGGTCTGAGTCGCAAAAAGTGAAGGCTGAATTTCGTGAGGAGTTTGGGCCTGATGCAATCCCTTCTGCTCAAATGAATTGGAAGTGGCAGTTTGTGAATCTCGCGATCCTGATCATCGGCATCGGATTGTCGGTGTGGGGGGCTGATCTGCTTGTCGATGGGGCTTCGGGAATTGCTCGACAATTGGGCGTGACAGAGACTCTCATCGGGCTGACAATTGTTGCAATCGGGACGTCAGCGCCAGAGTTGGTTACGACGGTGATTTCGACGTTTCGAAATGAGCGTGATGTTGCAATCGGCAATCTACTGGGAAGCAGCATTTACAATATTCTGTTCATTCTGGGCGTGACCTGCGTTGCCTCTCCGGCCGGGGTGCCTGTTGAGCAAGATCTCCTTCGAATCGATATTCCGCTGATGGCTCTTGTAACCATCGGAGCGATTCCGGTCTTTCTGACTGGTCGCAGTGTTTCCCGCTGGGAAGGGGGGCTGGCAGTGGCGATTTATCTCACTTACTTCTTCTATCTGGTGTTTGTGCGGGCATGAGTCTTGTACTTCTGTCTTGGACAAGATGAATCGACAGACGGATTGAGTCCATTTTGTGTCACCTGAGGGTCAGAAGGTGACACGCAAGAGTTTGCTTATTCGCAATTTGCCGGCAGAGTCGGTAGACTCACATCACTGAATTTGGATTTCAGGATTTTGGAACGCCATCACCTGAAATTCGACGTGAGTTCGGGCCTTGTCTCTGACTGCGTTTTCGGTGCCCTTCACTTCCCGCCTGTTTGCTGCAGAGTCTTGTCCTGATTGGCAGGAGCTTTGCGTGGACGTTGCTGTTGGCCAGTGGCGTTCCGTGTCATTGCCGTTGTCATCCGGCTCTGTCTGACGCTTGCCGGAGGTGTTCTGTACCGATGGATTCAAAGCTGACATCGTTCCTGGCTTTGCAGGTTGATAACTGACTTGTGCAATGCTGGGTTCGGCGATGCGGTGAGCACGGTGTTCGTCATTGAATTGATGCAATGCTTACGAAGGAACGTGCTTCCTGAATCGAGGATGGTCAGTTCTCCGATTTTCGAATTCAATTTCTCGTGAAATTAGAGGAAACACCCAGATGACGCTGAGATCCGTAATTCCGCTGATCGTCACGTTTGCCGCATGGATGCCGTTGTCGGTGCATGCAGAATTTCGCGCTGGCGCTGCAGTCGTTGACGTAACGCCGGACCAGTTGCCGGTCATTGTGAACGGCAGCATGACCAGCCGGTCAGTGTCGGTGATCAATACACGGTTGAATGCCCGGGCGATTGCCTTTGCTGATGGCAAGGAGCAACTCGTTATTGTGGTTGTCGATAGCTGCATGATGCCTCGCGACCTGTTGGATGAAGCCAAGAAACTGGCGTCAGATGCAACAGGAATTCCTCAGGATCGAATCCTCATTTCCGCGACACATTCTCACACGGCGGCATCGTCAATGGGATGCCTCGGGACCGATGCCGATCCAAACTATGTTCCATTTCTTCGAGCCAAGCTGGTGGAAGCAGTCAAGGCTGCGAAAGCAAATCTTGAGCCCGCCCAGATCGGTTATGGAGTCATTGACGCAGAGAAATTCACAGCCTTGCGTCGCTGGATTCGTCGTCCGGATCGGGTGGAGACGGACCCATTCGGCAACAAAACTGTCCGCGCCAACATGCATGCTGGACGAAGCTGGCCAGATGTCGTTGGGGAATCAGGACCTGAAGACCCGGATCTGTCTCTGATTGCAGTGCAGTCAAGAGAGGGGCGTCCTCTGGCGGTGCTTGCCAACTTCTCAATGCACTATTTCGGAGATCGCGATATCAGTGCTGATTACTTCGGTCTGTTTTCAGAAGGGTTGAAAGAGCGTATTGCTCCGAAAACTGCTGAAAAGGTCGCTCCATTCGTGGGGATCATGTCTCACGGGTGCAGTGGCGATATCTACCGCATCGATTACACCAAACCGGATGCTCCTGAGAACAAGGTCAACATCACTCAGTTCACTGATGGATTGCTTGACCTGGCAATGCAGGCGTACAAAAAGATCGAGTACAAATCTGATGTGAGTCTGGCGATGGCTGAGAGTCGTCAGCAGATGAACTATCGAGTCCCTGATCAACAGCGTCTTGAATGGGCGAAGCGGATTATTGCTGAAATGGGAGATCGTCTTCCAAAGACTCAGCCAGAGATCTACGCCCGTGAGCAAGTGTTTCTGCATGAGAAACAATCTACAGAAGTCGTTGTACAGGCGATTCGAATTGGCGATATCGCCATCGCATCTACTCCAAACGAGACATATGCACTGACCGGTTTGAAGATCAAAAAGCAAAGCCCATTGGAAAAGACAATGGTGATTGAGCTGGCCAACGGAGGAGATGGATACATTCCTCCACCGGAACAGCACCTGCTCGGGGGATACAACACTTGGGCTGCACGCTCTGCAGGTTTGGAAGTCACAGCCGAACCAAAAATCGCAGCGACTGCTTTGAATCTTCTGGAAGCGGTCGCCGGAAAGCCGCGTCGAGCATTTGTATCACCTGCAGGTGAGGCTGCGAAAGCGATTCAAGAGTTGAAGCCAGAGGTCTGGTATCGTCTCGATGAATTTGCCGGACCTCGCGCGAAAGACTCTTCTGGAAACCATCGTGACGGGATCTATGAACCGCACGTGGCTTACTTCCTCGAAGGCCCGAACTCAACTGCATTCACCAATGCTGGGGAAAAGAATCGAGCAGCTCACTTCACAGGCGAACGACTGCGAACCTCTGTCCCTGGGCTCGGAAATCAGTATTCCGTCTCAATGTGGATCTGGAACGGAATGCCGACGGATGGACGCGATGTCACCGGCTGGATGTTCTCCCGCGGACGCGATCATGTTCTTGATGCCTTTGGCGATCACCTCGGATTAGGAGGCAAAGCTGGAAACGAAGGGCGTCTGATTTTCCAGCATGGAAATAAAGGTGAAGTCGTCGGTGGAAAAACCGAAATTGCCCGTTGGACCTGGAACCATGTTACGCTGGTCCGTGATGGTGAGAAAATTCGTGTTTATCTGAACGGGAACAAAACACCTGAAATCGAAACGACTGCCCCGGCTGATACCCCAGCAGAAGTCACCGAGGTTTTCGCAGGCGGACGTTGTGACAACTCCTCAAACTGGGAAGGCCGCTTGGACGAAGTGGCGATTTTCAGTCGGGCGTTGACCGCTGACGAAGTTGCCAAACTTGGAAAGCAATAAGCCGCTTTAGATTCGCAAGCGAATTGATTTGCTGGTGGCGAGCACGAGAATTCTCGTGCTCGCTTTTTTTGCGCAAACGGGACAACCAGTTTCTTGAGAGATATTTGCATGACCAGCGGTCACGGCAACTATGGATGACCCTCTCTGTCCCTTCCAGCTTTCCTGATGTTGACATCCGTGTCTTTGGAGAGTTTTACTGGTGAACTGTGGTGACTTTCGCACTTTATTGCAGCACTCCCTGAGTTTGGGAGTCATGTTCTGTGATCAAAGTTGTGGTCAGATGCGCAGCGATGACATGGGGTGGGTGGCAATCGCGCGGGATTAGTCCCGTTCGGCAGCAGAGAAACCATAAAACTCAAATCTCCGCTGATGTGATCAGGGTGAAATGAAATCTGGTTGATGAGTGGGGGGAAACCGGGATTTTGGTCTCAATTCGTCTCCCTGTTTTTGTTTAATATTTAGTTCGCTCGTGTCGATTTCTTCGCCTGAGTCTCTTTGACAACAGGCTTGGCAATTTTCTTTCGCTTGTGGAATCAAAATTGCTATAAGGTTTCACGCGGATTACAATTGAGAACGTCAGAGCAGAGTGTGAGTCACTGAGCTTGCGATTCGACGAATCTGGCAAGTGGGGAGTTTTTCAAATGGGAATTCGACTAATTGCCCTTGGTCTTCTGACGCTGGCGGGGGTGATTTGGACTCCGGCAGTCGAGGCGAATGAATTGAACTGGGCAGAGAAGATGTTCTCTGAACTGCGTCATGATTTCGGCACAGTTGCACGGGGGGCGGATACTCGGGCGTCGATTATCGTCACCAACGTTTATGAAGAAAATGTCACCATCGATAACGTGGGGACAACATGCGGGTGTACTGCTGCCAAGCCTGACCGCACTCTGTTGAAGACTCACGAAAAGGCGACAATTGAGATCAAAATGAACACTGTGAAGTTCATGCGTCGCAAAGACTCCAACGTCGATGTGACCCTGACCTTCCATGGTCCTGCCGGGGCTGCAACCAAAACGGTCCGTGTTCCAATCACTGCTTACATTCGCTCCGATGTCGTCATCACTCCAGAGCCAGGTAATGCTGACTTCGGCAATGTGGAATTTGGCGCTCCTGCCGAACGCCATCTCGAAGTGGCCTATGCTGGCCGCGACAACTGGGCAATCAAGGAAGTGAAGGTACCAAACGAGTACATTGAAGCTTCCGTTCGTGAGACTTTCCGAGGCCCTGGTCGAGTGAGCTACGATCTGGCAGTTAGACTGAAGCCGAACGCCCCGATGGGGACGATTCATGATCAGGTGACATTGATCACGGATGACTCTGTTTCGACAGAAGTTCCAGTTCTGGTGATGGCGAAGATCGAACCAGACATCGTTGTTTCTCCAGCCGTTCTCCCATTGGGGGTAATGAAAGCTGGAGACGTCAAGGAATTTCGAGTTGTGTTGCGAGGGAAGAGACCGTTCGCAATTTCTCAGATCGTTTGTGATTCGACAGATTGCTTTGAAGTGAGAGAACCGACAGGTGAATCGAAGACGGTTCATGTTGTTCCGTTCAAAATCAAAGCTCCAGATCGTGCTGGCGAGTTCAACGAGAAAATTTCATTTCAGGTCGCCGGTCGTCCGGAACCTGTCGCCTTTCGAACTGAAGGGACGATCAGTGCCGGGCCATAGTTGGCCTGAAGACGCAGGTTCGTCTGATTGAATTCAAAACCGTTTTGAGTGTTTCATGGCATTCAGAACGGTTTTTCTTTGTTATGATTGCACGGGCCTGCTCCGCTGATCAGGTTCGATGACACAGCCGCGGGTTCAGTTCCGTCGCGATCTCTAGAGAATTCAACTTCACCAATGGCATTTGACGATCTCACGCAGTTCTTGCAGGCGAGCGCCGATGCTGGCGAACTGGAACGGATTGACGTTCCTCTCAGTTTGCGTGAAGAGATCGCTGGTGTGACTCAGGAAATTTGTCGTGAGTTCGGTGACCGCAGCCCTGTTGTGTTGAGCGAGTCTCCTCAGCAATCCTCAATCCCTGTTGTTACGAATCTTTTGGGGAACACCCAGCGATTTTTAAGATCCTGTGGAAGCTCGTCACTCGATGAGATTTTGGGGCGTTTTCAGTCAGTGTTGAACCCTTTTCAACAGCCTGGGCGTGACTGGAAATTTGGCCTGGGCGGGGCCGGAGCGGCTGCTCCGGATCGGTCTCGATCTCTCCCCAGAGTCATCCGACGCGCCGCCTGTCAGCAGGTTGTGAAGCTCGGCAAAGAACTGAATCTTGATGAATTGCCGTTGTTGCATTGTTGGGCGGGAGAATCTGGTCCATCGATTACAGCAGGGCTTGTGATTTCGGAATCGCCAGAGAATCGTCCCAATGTGGATCTCGTCCCGGCTGGTCGCATTGATCGGCAGACGCTCGCCATCGGTTGGACTCCTTCTCATCCGGCCTACGCACAGTGGAAACACGCACAGGCGAGCAACCATCCATTCCCAGTGGCGATCGCCTTGGGAGGAGATCCATTGCTGACCTATGTCGCCTCGTTGCCGCTTCCCCCGATGTTCGATCCCTGGTTGTTCGCTGGGATTTTACGGAATGAGAGCGTCAACCTGATTCGTGCGCGGACAGTGGAACTCAATGTTCCTGCCGATGCTGAGATTGTGCTCGAAGGTTATCTTGATCCCGCTGCTGGTGCTGTTTCCGGTCGCTATGCAGGGAAGAATGGATTATTGGAAACAAGGAACGATCTTGCTGTCCTGCGATTGAGTGCGATCACGCATCGCGCCAATCCAGTGTTCCCTGCTCGGGTTCAGGCGTTTGACTTTCAGGAAGACTTTGTCACGAGTCAGTTGACGGAGCGGATGCTGCTGAAACTGCTGCAGCTGATCAATGCGACCGCTGTTGATCTCTGTCTGCCGGTCGGCGGCGGGCACCGGCAACTGGTTTTTGTCAGCACGACAGCCAGTGATCCGATGCAGGTTCAGCAGTTGTTTCAGGCAATCAGCAGCTTACCGATGCTGACGGAATCATCGATTCTTGTTGCGGTCTCGGCTGGTGTGAATATTCGCAACACGGATGCTGTCTGGCGCGAAGCGTGCGTCCGGCTCGGTGTTGAACAGACTTCGCTGAGTCAATCGGTGAAGTGTGACCACGGTCGCCTCTGGATTGATGCGACGGAGTCAGCAGGGAATGCTTCTACTCGCAGCAATCGATGTCTTGCCAGCCCTCAGGTGCTGGCGCAGATTGCAGAACGATTAGGGAACGCTCATTGGGATTCCGTCGACGAACGAA
>JBEBTF010000205.1:0-7219 GCA_040393865.1 Planctomicrobium piriforme
TAATTCAGTCGCCATAGCAATTAACCAATAAAATCCAGAACAAGGTCTACATACTTCAGCACAAAACGAACTGCGTAACAGTCACACATCATGTCTTAACGGCGAACAGGTTCTTTCCGGACTGCGAACGACCGCGACCAAATGAGCTTCAATCTCGTTAAGGAAACCCACAGCGCAGCACAAAAGCTGAATCCGCTTCTCAGAACATCACGATGATTCGACTGAACGCCCTTGCCCTAGCGCAACAGGTCTTCTCAAACGAAACAACAGTCGCTGGGAATCAATGCAAATCAAACCAGTAAATTTGATCTGTCTTACATGCGTCTCCGCAGTCGTATTCCGCCCACAGAATAGGCCGACAGAAACGGTCTAGACGAGATAAACAGAGAGCACCGATCTCGGTGGGTGCGTGACCCAGACCGGAATCCGTGATGAAAAAGAAGGCTCACACTGATCGTCAAGCAACAGAGCCAAATCTCCGACGTCGATGAATAGACATCCCGTCAGCAGGTCCAGCGTGCGAGTCACGTCCGGCGAGTTATAGAAAAGGTGTGTTCCGACACACAGGTGATGCTGATGTGGTTCTTCAGAAGGCTCGTCTGGCTTTTGAGAGCCTACGTCCTGACCATCTTCCTTTTGCTGCGATGCCACCTGTTTTGAAGGGGCACTCTGACATTGCGTGCGAGTCCCGTGCCCGCAGCAGGATTTCTTCGAAGCAGCAACTTCCAGAGAGTCTGCGACTCCGGCCTGTACAGAGGTGTTCCCAGATGCGTTCTCGGTGTGATGCACACCTGCCCCGTCGCAACAACAGATCATCTGCTGTGCAATAAACGTGACAAGCGAAATCAGGCACACCGCCCTGCGCATCATGGCTCCGAATCAAGCGGACCAGAGATTCCTCAACTGGTCACAGCATAAACTAAAGATTCAACAGCTGTACAGACAAAGGTTTTGGAATCAAGTTTCTGTTATTTGACTGTTATGAAACCTCAGACAGTTCAGGCTCGCTGAACGTTCAGGCATTTGCCCCCGGCAGATCTGCTCCGGTGATGGATTTGAATTGAGTTTCGAGCTGATCCCGGTAAATCCGGCTGCTCCCAACCACATGACATCCCCGGAGCCTCGCCTCCTGAAGCAATGTGCTCTCCAGTGGGAGATTGCTGATATCGAGCACTGTCATCGTCGGTCGGAAAAAGGAGGGGTTGACCTGACCGTGCATCACTCCAGCTTCAAGGCGGGGATCTGCCAGAACCACGATGTCAACGAGTGTTTCATAAAGATTCTGAAACGGAACATAGCGACACTGATTCAGTTGAGCTGTGTTCTGTGACTCTTTGTCGTCCGGCCCACAAATGCTGACGAGCCCCTGTCGCTGACTGATGGCATGAACGATCGACTGAGCAATGCCTCCATTCCCCAGCACCAGAACCGACTTCTTCTCAATCGATTTCCCTGACGACTTCAGGTCGTTCTCCAGTGTTCGCAGACCAGAACGCCAGAGTGTGTTGTAACCATGCCAGCCATCATCTCGCTTAAGCAGCAGGTTCACAAACTGGCACTGTCTGTCGTGCGGATCAAGATGTTCGGCCAGATCAATGATTTTCTGTCCATGATCCCGTTGAATCAGAATCGCCTTGATTTTCAAAATATCGAGCATCTTGGGTAACTGTCGCGTTTCCCCCAACTCCAATGGCAGACAACACGCATTCAGGTTCGATGCACTGAACCCGTCGTTGAGTGCGGTTGTCGTGATTCGCTGCGACTCTCCCAACCCTGCAACGCCTACAAAAACGGTCTTCGAATTAATGCGTTCACAGTGATAGATCTCCTTCAGATCGAAAACCGTCGCCTGCCCCGGATACGCCTCCATCCCCGGTTCCAGTGCGGCATAAATCCAAGGTGAACCGTACTTCAACCCGAGCAGAGAAAACGTCAGTTCTGCCTGACCAAGTCCCAGCCCGACGACGGGCAAGTCTCTTTTCTGACTGACCGCCGCAAGCAGTGGCCATGCTGCGTCCAGAGTGGGCGTCGGCCATGCGAATTTGACGACATCGGCTTTTGCATTTGCCGCCTGATTAAAAATGCCGTCGATATTGGTCTCTGGCCGATCAAGACGTGTGAAGCTGATCACCCGCTTCGTTTTCCCGAAACGCGGAATCCCCGGGGCAATATCGAGATCCAGTTCAACATAGTCTGGCCCGGCGGCAATCGCCTGACGGAGCAGGGTCAAACGTTGAGCTTCTGTTCCCTGCCACTTTCCTCCCTCCTGAGGACGCCGACAAGAAACGATGATCGGCTTCTTAATCGCCGTAATCAGATCCTGTATATCAGGCTCGTTGACGAAGTGATCCAGGCAGAGTTCGACAATATCCCCCATTCTCGCTGCATTCAGGAGGTCTGCCTTAGCCAGAGTCCGGGAGATCGGTGTGACGGTAACGCAGATCATGCCTGAATCCAATTGGCGAAATTCTGACTATCGAAAAGTCGGGAACGTTCCAAATCTCAGAGCAGATTATAGCCTCGTCTTGTGAGATCGTCGTCACTCACCAGGAATTTCACAGTTCCGCCTCCCGGCCCCGATTCTGCACCGCCGGAAAACAAAATTGCCTCCAAGGACAGGGGTAAACTGGGCTAGACAGTATCCTGAGAGAGTCGAGAGAATCCCGGCAGGTTCAACTTCCAATGAAATGCCCCGGCAGCAACTGTTGCAAATACTGCGAGCGCTCGCAGATTGGCCGGGACTTGAGACATGACCTGACAACATGACCGTACCGCACAATTTCGAAGGTTATCTGACGGAAAACTTCTACGACGAACTTTTCTACTCAGATGGCCAACCGAGGCCCGGGAGCAAACTCCTGATCGAAAAGATCAACTCCCTTCCCCCCGGCGAATTGAAGCACCGGCAGGAAGCAATTGAACGAGCACTTCTGCGGATGGGAATCACGTTCGCCGTGTATGGGGATCAGGCAGGGACGGAGAAGATTTTCCCGTTCGATATCATCCCGCGAATCGTTGAACCCTTTGAATGGAATCACATTGAAGCCGGGCTGAAACAGCGTATCAAAGCCCTGAACCTGTTCATCAATGATATCTACCACGATCAGGAGATTGTGAACGAAGGCGTTCTCCCACGTCCCATGCTGGAGAAAGCCAAGTCATACCGGGCCGTCTGCAAGGGACTGACTCCCCCAAAGGGAATCTGGTGTCACATCACAGGCACCGACCTGATTCGCCACAGCGACGGGGCAATCTATGTCCTTGAAGACAACCTCCGCTGCCCTTCCGGGGTCTCTTACGTTCTGCAAAACCGACAAGTGATGCAGCGTACTTTCCCCCATGTCTTTTCGGCCTCCAAGATTCGTCCGGTGACGAATTATCCGAGCAAGCTCTACGAAACCCTGTCCTATCTTGCTCCGGATCATATTGGCGAACCGACCATCGTTGTGATGAGCCCTGGGATTTATAACTCCGCTTATTACGAACATTCGTTCCTTGCCCAGCAGATGGGAGTCGAACTGGTCGAAGGGCGTGACCTCGTCGTTAAAGACGGGTTTGTCTATATGCGCACCACGGATGGATTTCAGCGTGTCGACGTAATCTATCGCCGAATTGATGATGATTTCCTCGATCCAGAAGCATTCCGCCCAGACTCAATGCTCGGAGTTCCAGGGCTTCTCGACGTCTATCGCAAAGGTCGAGTCGCCCTCGCAAATGCTCCCGGAACAGGGATCGCCGACGATAAAGTGATCTATGCTTATGTTCCAGATATGATTCGCTTCTATCTTAATGAAGAACCGATTCTACCAAACGTGCCAACATACATTTGCGAGCGAGAAGACGACCGCAAGTATGTCCTTGAACATCTCGATGAGCTTGTGGTCAAAGCCGCGAATGAAGCTGGCGGATACGGAATGCTGATCGGTCCTCACTCGACCAAAGAGCAACAGGCCGAGTTTGCCCAGAAGATCAAAGAAGATCCTCGGAACTATATCGCTCAGCCCACATTGGCGTTGTCCCGTGTTCCGACCATGGTGGGCGATCACTTTGAAGGCCGCCATGTCGACCTGCGTCCTTACATTCTCTATGGAAAATCCATCTGGGTTTTACCCGGCGGATTAACCAGAGTCGCATTGAGAAAAGGTTCCCTTGTCGTCAATTCATCGCAAGGGGGCGGCAGTAAAGACACCTGGGTGGTCGCTCAATCCGAAGTAGAAATTCAAAACGGAACGAAAGAGCTGTAGAACCGACACGCCTCTGTCCCTTTGTCTGTCCCCTTGTAAATCGACAGCAAAAGCAAAACGTTCCTCACCGTTGCTTGTGAATTCGTTTTATTCATTGAGTCGCTCCATTGAATAAGATCCCTGACGAACTCCAAAGCCCCCTACTCGAACAGATCCTGATTCCATGCTCAGCCGCGTTGCAGAATCAATTTATTGGATGGCACGTTACATCGAACGAGCGGAGAACCTCGCCCGTTTTATCGATGTCTCACTCAACATGATGCTGGACCAGCCAGACAGCGCTCACCAGCAATGGCAACCCCTGATTTTCGCGACCGGTGATCAGGAGGAATTTAAAACGCGATATGGGACACCAGATTCCGATAATGTCATTCATTTTCTAGTATTCGACCGCAATTACTCGAACTCCATTATTTCATCACTGGTCATGGCCCGGGAGAACGCTCGTAGCGTCAGGGAAGTGATCTCTTCAGAAGCATGGGAACAGCTCAACGAGTTCTACCATTTCGTTCGGGATTCCGTGAACAGCCACCGGCCGGCTGTCGAGCTCAACGATTTCTTTACGGCGATCAAAGAACGCAGCCATCTGTTCAATGGGACGCTGGATGCCACGATGTCGCACAATAAAGGATGGCACTTTGCCAACCTGGGGCGACTTCTGGAACGTGCAGACAAAACCAGCCGGATTCTGGATGTAAAATACTTCACCCTGCTGCCGGATGTTCAAGATGTCGGGACAACAATTGACGACCTGCAATGGTCTTCAGTCTTACGTTCAGTCAGTGCGTTCGAGATGTACCGCAAACGTTATCACAGCATCACAATCCACCGTGTTGTTGAATTCTTAACGCTGGACGAGTCATTTCCTCGATCCATCCGCTTCTGCATCGATCATGCAGATGAGTCACTCCACCAGATTGTCGGGTCCCCATGCGGAACCTATCGCAACACAGCCGAACAGCGGTTAGGCCGGCTGCGCGCTGAACTTGCATACACCGATGTGCACTCGATTGTGAATCAGGGAATTCATGAGTTCATTGATGGACTGCAAACACGATTAAATTCCATTGGCGAAGCGATTCATGAAACATTTTTCGCACTGAGACCGGTTGAACAAATGCAGCGTCAATCACAATCTCCATCGCAGCAACAGCAGATTCAGAAGTAATTCATCAAACAGAAGGGACTCGTCCAGTTTCGACTGCGATGACCTTTACGAGCTTCTCCACTATTTCGAATAGCGCCCGGTTCGAGATTCGTGGACACCTTGCATTTCATCTCCATCCGTTGAGAATTCACACATGGCGATTCGTGTCGCACTGCATCACAAGACAACGTATGCCTACGACCGTATGGTAGGCATCGGGCCGCAGATCATCCGTTTGCGTCCAGCCCCCCATTGTCGCACACCGATCGTCAGCTATTCGCTGAAAGTTTCTCCAGAGAAACATTTCATCAACTGGCAGCAAGACCCGCACGGAAACTTTCTCGCCAGATATGTTTTCCCTGAACGAGCAGACCATCTCACCATCGAGGTCGATCTGGTCGCAGACATGACGGTGATCAACCCGTTTGACTTCTTCATTGAAGAGTCAGCGGAAACGATCCCGTTTCAATACGAAGACTGGTTAACGCGAGAGCTGCGTCCCTTTCTGGAAACAACGCCTGCCGAACCTCTGTTCCAGAAATTCCTTGATGAACTGGATCTCACGCCGCGCAAAACAGTTGAGTTCCTCGTCAATCTGAATCAACTGCTGTCACAACGCATTCAGTATCTGATCCGGATGGAGCCGGGGGTTCAGACGCCTGAAGAAACACTGGCCAAAGGCTCAGGCTCCTGTCGAGATACCGCCTGGTTACTCGTCCAGACTCTGCGTCATTTGGGACTCGCGGCCCGCTTTGTGTCTGGTTATCTGATCCAGTTAACACCGGACATCAAGGCACTGGACGGCCCCACCGGAACTGATGTGGATTTCACCGACCTGCACGCCTGGGGAGAAGTCTATATCCCCGGCGCAGGCTGGATTGGTCTCGATCCGACTTCAGGACTGTTTGCCGGCGAAGGACATATCCCACTCGCATGCACACCTGATCCGCAATCAGCGGCCCCGATCTCCGGGGGAATCGACGATTGTGAAGTGGAATTCGACTTCGCGATGTCGGTCACACGAATTCACGAAGATCCCCGCGTCACCAAGCCGTATTCTCAAGAACAGTGGGAGGCCATCCACAGATTGGGACATGAGGTCGACCAACGACTCAAGGAGAACGATGTCCGTCTGACCATCGGAGGAGAGCCCACCTTCGTCTCGATCGATGATATGGAAGGAGCGGAATGGAACTCAGCAGCCGTCGGGCCGAACAAACGCCGTCTCTCCGAGATCCTGATCAAGCGTTTGCGAACTCGCTTCGCGCCCGGTGGGCTGCTGCATTACGGTCAAGGAAAATGGTATCCCGGAGAATCGCTGCCACGCTGGTCACTCGCGTGTTTCTGGCGCAAAGATGGAGTCCCGGTCTGGGAAAACGCCGATCTGATTGCCGACGTCGATCGCCACGATCACTTTGGCCCAGAGCATGCGAAACAGTTCATCGAACGTCTGGCACAAACACTAGGTGTCACAAAGAAATTTATTGTTCCCGCCTACGAAGACGTTGCCCATTATCTCTGGAAAGAACAGCGTCTCCCGGTCAACGTCGACCCCAAAGACCCCAAGCTGGCCGACCCTGAAGAACGTGCACGCATTGCCCGCCTCTTCGAACGTGGCATCGGAAGCCCAAGCGGCTTTGTTCTCCCCTTGAAACGACAATGGTGGCAGGCAAAAGCACGCTGGGTCACAGCAGAATGGCCGGTTCGAGCCGACAAGCTCTTCCTGCTCCCCGGCGATTCTCCAGTTGGTCTGCGGCTTCCTCTGGACTCCCTGCCCTATGTGCCACCGAGCCAACAACAGACGTTTATCCCGCCAGATCCGAGTATC
>JBEBTF010000206.1:0-7216 GCA_040393865.1 Planctomicrobium piriforme
CCCGCGCAGCGGCCGTTTCGATTGATGAAACGCAACTCGCCGCGTGGCAGAAGCGTGGAAATGATTTCGCAAGGTGCTTAGAGCGGGCGATCTGTAGTGGTGAGTTGGAAGTTCAGTTGAAGCGATGTGCAGTCGAGTTCACCGGTGGGCGAGAACTTATACGCAGCAGTTTTCTGTGATTCGTTTAAGGTGGAGGAACATAAAACAGAGGACTGGGACAAGTGATCCGGGAACCGAACTGCGATCATTCCAGAGAGTGTCGATTTGTCTGTCTCTTCTGTTCCCCAATGCCAATCTGTCTTGTGGGAACTATTGGGGGCGGCGACGACAATCGGGTGAAGTGTAACGGCACCGACACCCGTAAGATTCCGGATGCAGGTCAACGGAAACGTTCCTCCCGAAAAGAAGTCGGTCAGGTCCAGATTTGAAAGTTCCGGAAGAGAATTCTGCTCCAGAGATTTCAGGATCGCTTCTTTTGCTGTCCAAAGTCGTCGAATTGCTGCGGTCTGCTCTGACTCCGGAAGAGCGGCCAGCCAGAGACGTTCCCGTTGCGTCAGTACGACACTGGAAAGTGCCGACACTCGGATCGGGGATGCAACTTCTTCGAAATCGAATCCGACTGAGACGTTGCCTGTGCTGGTTTTCTCGCTCAGCGCGAGGCCGATGTACTGGCCAGAGTGAGACAGACTCACTGACAGCGGCAATGGGACATCGTCACATTTCAGCAACGGCGCGCCAGTCGTTGGCCACTGAATCTTTTTGGGATCGATACCGAGTTTGAACCCGATCAGTTCCCGTCCAAGAATCCGTCCCAGTAGGAACTGACGCTGTTTGGCCGTGAGTCGATAGCGTGCTCCTCTGGCCAGTTCTTCCGGGGAGAGGAGTTCCGTCTTCAGCGGCCCGGTCAAGTTCAGCGTTGCAAGGAACCAGATTTCAACGGCAATGTTCATGGGGCAATGTCATCGCAGTTAAATTCAAGGTTCGATCAACGTCATCAATTCGCTGGCGAAGGTTTCCAGAAACCGATTCGCTTCATCTCTGGTGACATGGCGGGAACTGGAACGCAATGTCAGCGAGATGCGCTGATTGGTTTCACACGATGTCAGACTGAGTGGAAGGTATGATCCCATCTGCATTGTGCCGGAAATCCGGTTCAGCTTCAGTCCCTGAAAATCGATCGTTCCATCGGTCATGGGAAAGCGATATTGCAACGCGCGTGTTGTATCACCCAGGCAGGTGAACTGAAGAGTCGGGACAAAAAAGCCCCATTTCTGCAGTCGATCGGTAATCCCTTTATTGGAGTCCGTTAACGCCAGGCCGCGCAGGAACTCCGCTCCGACATAACGCTGCTTCACATAGGTCATCTGGCTACGAACGGATTGCAGAAGTTCCGATGGGACAAGCAGGTCTTGATAACGTCTGCGAGGAAAGCAGACCCCGACTCGATTGCACGCCGGAGTGCGCAGATCGGACGGCCATCGCAAATCGACGGGATGCAGAATGGTAATGAAGTTGCGAGCCTTCTTCGGTACTGGAAAGCATCGCCCGTACGCCAGAAAAGCTGCTGTTAAGGCGGCATCATTAAATGTGACGCGGGCTTTTCTCAGACGCTGTCGCAGGTCCAATGTTTGCTCAATGGAGAAGACTCGTTCTCCCAGATACTCGGCTGGTTCAGAGTCAGAAGGTGCTGGCACTCTGAGCGGAAGACGGACAGTCTTACCACTGATCGTCAGGTAAAGATTCCGGAGTCCTTCCCATAGTCCGATCGGAGGGGAAGGAGTTCGATAGACTCCGCGCTGTTCCAATTGGCTGGGGACCAGCAACGAGAGCTTGAGTTCGCCCCCTTCCAGAAGCTGGTGGTAGAGCCCGAACCATTCTCCGATGAACTGCCTCGCACCTTGTCCATCACAACAGGCGTGGTGAAAGTCGAGAAGAATCGTGATCCCCTGATCGACTTCCCAAATTTGTGCCCTCAGCCCCGGCTGAGTTGTCAGATCGATCCACTGAATCGGAATCTGTTCAATCTCATATTGTGACTGTGTGGATGAATGCCAGCTTAGTTCTGGATGGATGGCATGCGGGGACCAGATACGCCCTGTCTCGACCGTTTGAATTCGACTCGTCAGCAGCGGTTGGCGACCGATGGCGAGCTGAAACGCCTGAGTCAATTTGTCGCGATGAACGATTCCATCAAATCGCATCAGCACTCGAAAGACAATCGGGGTCTTCGGTGAATCTGCATCGACCAGAAACCGTTCGAAAGGAACGAGCGTCAACGGGGCTCTGTTATTCTCCTGCGTGTCTGGTGACATTACTGACGTGTCAGGAGACTTAACGGACATGAAGTTGAATTCTTATGGCTACTGAAACTGAAAGGGACATCGCCGGATTCTCACCCAGCCGTTCGTTATCCAAGCGGACTGCTGCGATGCTCTGTTAGAGACCGGTCCGGTCTAAACACGAATACTGACGCCTCCGTCGACGATGATTGTCTCTCCCTGAATTTTGTTGGCCAGCGAACTTGAGAGAAACGTCACAACGCCTGCAATATCTTCTGGCTTCAGGATTTTCTCTTTCACCAGCATGTAGTCCTGAGCTGCTTTTATCAAGCTGTCGCTGCCTGGCATAGACCGAATTGCGTCCGTGGAGACCATACCAGACAGGACGCAATTGAAGTTGATTCCATCTGGTCCCAACTCAAAAGCGAGATGGCGAATCAATGCTTCTAATGCTGCTTTTGACGCACCAATGGCCCCGTAGTTGGCAAACGCACGAATCGATCCATGACTGGAGATCGCGACGATTTTTCCACCGGTCGCCTGCTGCTTCATGATGGGCGCAGCCGCTTGAGCCAGCCACAGCAATGGAGCCGAATTGTGTCGCAGAATGCTGTCCCAATTGGCTGGAGTGACATTCATCAACGGACGAAAGCCCCCAGCGGCAGCGTTACTGACGATGATGTCCAGCCGTCCAAAGCGCTCATGAACGAATTCAACAGCGGAGGCGATTTCTTGAGCATCGGCGACATCTGCGCGGAGTGCGACTCCCTGTACGCCATGCGACTGAACAAGCCGGACCGTCTCTGCTGCTCCTTCCGTTGATGAAAGGAAGTTCACCGCGACATGAGCCCCGCTTGCTGCAAGTTGAGCGGCGCAGGCTCGCCCGATGCCTCTGCTGGCACCGGTGACCAGGGCAACCTTTCCCCGGAGATCAATCATGATTGCATTCTTTCAAATTGGGTGAGTCTGTCTCTGGTGATGGGCTTTCAGGGGCTGCCGCTGAGTTCATGTGGCCTCCATTTTCAGATGGACGCACTGCAGAGCAAGGTGACGACGCAGGCTCGTTGCAGGGAACAGTGCCCGCTTGAGCGGCCTGACCTGAGTCAATGCGATCGGCAATGTACTTTTGAACGGCAAACAGTCGTTCCTCGCATCGCCCAAGGATTCCTGTTTGTCTGGCTCCGGTGACTCCCCGCTGGACCTCAGGAAAGATGTCGCGATCCTCTGCAAGAATTGTTCTCGTGAGCCAGGCAGTGAACTTCCCCCATGCTCTTGCCAGTTTTGTACGAATGAACCCTGATTTGACTGGTTCGATTCCGAACTGAATCGCCAGGGTAAAACTTTTGTCCGCGGTTTCTCCGGGATAAACCACCTGTGCCACGCTCAAAGAGTCGGTGTGCGAAAAGAGCAGGTGAGGGAAGACATGATGATGGTCGTAGTCACCGGTGTACTTGATTCCCAGAAACTTCAGCAAAGTGCCTTCGACATCACGCAGCCGTCGGTCAATCCAGCGCGGAGCCAGAAACACCGTCTGGAAGGATGTTCCGGTGGGGAAGAATTGATGATTGCTCGGGGTCTCGCCTGGGTCTTCGTGAAACGTCTTGGGATGTACACAAGGAATGTGGTAACTCTCAAGCGAGCCTTCAACCGGGATCTTCCAGTTTGAATTGATCTCAAATCGAGCGCACATCGCCTGAGAATATTGAGGAACAGTAAACCATTTCTCGTAGAGAGAGAAATGGGTTCCGAGCCATTCCTGCAATGTCGGTCCGGTCTCACTTAAACGGACAAAGACAAGGTCTCCGCATTGCGCGACGGGGAACTTATCGAGGCAATATCGGTTATGTTGAAACTTCGGGAAGTTGGAGGCGCCGGGAAGTTTTCGCGTCTTCCCGTCTGATCCATATTCCCAACCATGATAGGGACATTTCAAGGTTGGGCTGCATCCCTCTGGTTTTCTGGCGATGATCGCCTGTCGGTGAGCGCAGACGTTTCGGAGCGCCACCAGTTCGCCGTGAAAATTTCGGATAACGACGGGAACTCCAAACAACGTCAGGGCAACATATTTGCCATGCTCGTTCAGCTTTGTTCCCGTTGAGACCAGATGCCAGGCGTCATTGAAAACATACCTTCTCTCCAGTTCGGCATGGTCTTCCTCAACATATGCCGATGGTGGCAGTGGCGGTTCAAGTGAGACTGGAGTGTGGTACATCGATGCCGCTTGAATTTGATGACACTGGGCGATCAATCTGAATGAATCTTCAAACTCAATTGAACCAATCTGGATGGGGCATGTTCAGGGACGACACACCCTCAAAGACCGGCTAACTGAGCCACCCGATTCGGTAACCGGAGACATTCAACAGAATATCACCATTCAATCCAACCAACTGGAAGGCCAGGTTCAATCCCCGTTCTTCTTCACGAACCAGTTGAACTTGCAGCAGGCAGGCTTCACCTGGGTCAGCGAGTCTTCCCAGTTGAACGCGTTCGAAACTGACTGGCAAACTCGGTTTCTGGAACAGGCGTCCGGAGAAGAGGGCTGCACCGTACAGACACGCATCCATGACGGCCGGGTGAATCGACCACCCATATGTCGGGCGACTTCCTCCTCCCAGCTGAACCGTTGAGGATGCGGAAATGATTCCAAAGGCCTCGTTGTTCACAATGGAAAACTGCTGCAGACACTGCAGGTCTGGCCCGTGATAGATCGGAGCGTCCGGAGGCAAGTACTCGATTGGTTCCCAAGGGAGTTGGGAAACATTCGGACGCACGATTCTTTGAGTGGAACGTTGCTGTCCTAAATGGAATTCGCCTTCAAAGTACCGCTTGTCTTTAGCGACCAGTCGCCCATCCTGACGGAACAGGTCCGCAGTAATCGCGCAGTTCACAACGTTCTGAAACGGTGATTCCGCGTGAACATTGAGTGTCTGAGCTGCATCTGAATTCCACTTGATTGCCTGCAACGCATTCAAGTTGCGAATCTCGATGACATCGAGTTCTGGTGTCTGATTTCTGGCAGCTTCACACATCAATTCCATTGCGATCACAAATGGAAGTGTTGGTTTGGACTGCACAAGATGTTGATTCAGAAATGCTTCTCGCTTCGGAATCAGCGTGATCGATGCTGGAGCCTCTTTGGACAGAGAGTTCTTCTCCGAGGCAAGCATCGGGAGTGTGGCACGCTCCCGTTTGAAAGCCTGCTCGCCGGTTTGCAGACGGTCTACCGGGAAAAACTTGCGGAAGTAGGCATGATCTGTGATGAGGACTTCCGGTTCGCTGCCGCCATGTTCGAGCTCATGAAGGAAATGGGAAAGTCCTTCGCTTGCTGGCATGAACTCCAGATTGATCATCTCCAGTGCGAGCTTGGTTTCTGGTTTGGTGGCCATGCCAATATCACCCCAGGCATGCCAGTGGAATGTCACGCTGCGAACGTCTGGGCGTTCCTGGCGATACTTGTCTGTCAGTTTCGCGAGTGTGTCATTGGCGAGTGAGTAATCTGTATGGCCATTTGCTCCGAATCGACCAGAGATCGATCCAAATGAGACAAACCAGTCGAGGCGGTCTTGTCGTGTGGCATCCATCAAATTCAGACAGCCATCAATTTTTGCCCGCAGGCATTGATCGACTTTGTCTGGACGTTTGCGATCGAAGCGAGCGTCCTGACCGATCCCGGCTCCATGAATCACGCCGTCGATGCGTCCTTCTTTCTCGCGAATTCTCTGCAACGTCACAGAGAGATCGTCGAATCGAGAAACATCACAACTGTGATACTCAGCATTGATTCCTTCTGCTCTCATCAGGCTGAGCGTTGCATCGATTTCAATTGCCTTCTCGACATTACGCCATGCTTCCATTCCGTTGCGATTTCGGAGGTTGGCCTCTTTCATCACTTCACGGCGTAACTGAAGTCGATCGACTTCAGCCGCCCGTCGAATGTCGTCGGTTAATTGAGGAACCGGTGCTGTTCCGACGAGATGCAATTTCAAATGATGCCGCTTGGCCAGTTCCCGCGCAACAACGGATGTAATGCCGCGTGCTCCGCCGGTGACAACCCAGACGCCGCCTTGCCGAATCTGTGAATGACCGTTCTTCGGAGCCGGTTGAATCTCTCCCATCGGGAACAGTGGGCGATGAATTGGCTGAACTGTGAAACGCTCACGACCGTGATACGCAACTTCCATGTCGTAGCTTGGAACGGCGATCTCGGCGAACATCCCAGCGACAGCCTCGTCTGGTGTCGTTTCCGGAGCGATGTCGATCACCTTCATTGGTGTCGCCCGATAGCCACGCATCCAGCATTCAATCAACATGGCTTTGATCAGGCCTGCGAGTCCGCCTTCGCTGCTGACGGCCGTTTGCCCACTGAATCCAAAGTCTCCGCCAAGGTTCGTCAACAACACAACGCTGCCGCCATCCATACGACGATCGTCGATGGTCCGCTGCATCCATCGCTGGCAGACTCGATACGGTACTTCGAGCGCGGTGTAACGTCGCTGTTCCCACTGGCGGGCGTTCAGCTGGTTAAGAGCCTTGGCGTCATGTGACGTTGTGATGAACAGATGAGGTGTTGGGGATGTTGCCCAAATCTGATCCAGTGCGTCGTCGAGTTCCGCTTGTGAACTCGTCTCAGGCAGCACCGTGCATGGATATCCAGTTGCTTCAAAATGACGAACAATCGCTTGAGCATAAGGATTATTGCCAATGACAAGCCCGGGGCCCGTCAGAACAGGTGTCGTCGGCATTCCTTCTCGCTGCGGAGCGGGAACGACTCGAAGCATGAACCGCATCGATTCCGTTCCTGCAGGCGGAACGTGGCCAGAGAGATCGAATGAAATCAAATCGCGATTCGATTTCTGAGATGCGATGGGTGAAGTGAATGTCGCAGGGGATGTTGCCTCTGTCGACTTCAGCCATGTGTAGGCAGCCTTCACGGA
>JBEBTF010000207.1:0-7194 GCA_040393865.1 Planctomicrobium piriforme
CTGCCTTAGTAACCACTTTGCAGGATTGTGCTCTTCCCGGGCTTTTCTGCCAAGTCGTCTTTTCGGGTTGGAGGCGGATTCTCTGGCACTTTTTCCAGTTTTGGTGGCTCTTTCACACTGCGAAGTGGATTCAGACGCTGCAGCCAGTTCGGTTCTGCTGCAGGAGCCGGGAGCGGTTCGATTCCCTCAGGTTGTCTTGGCTCGACCGGAGCCTGTGGTTCGAGAGGTTGCGGTTGCTGTGTTTTCTGCTGTGGTTGAGCAGGTTGTTGCTGTGAAGGGACAGGAGCTTGAGCCGTTTTCTTCTTTCGGAAATTGAGTGGGGAGTTCGCCCAGCGTTTTTCCTCTTCCTGAACCTCTAAGAGCATTGCTCGCGCCTTCTCAGCATAGGGCGAGTCTGGATATTTGTTGATGATCTGATAGCAGTGAAGTTTTACGCCGGGATTGTTGCGTTTGACCCGATAGAAGTCGACAAGATCCCAGACGCGGGCGACTTCGGCTTCTTTGAGAAGACCAATTTCCTCTTCGAGTTCGTTCCGTTCTTCTTCGGTCAACGAAGGGAAGATTGCGAGCAGTTCCTGCTTCAGTTCGCGGGCACTGGTCAGGGCTTCGTCGTCGTAAGCAGCTCCCTGATACGATGCGAGTGTGACGTGTGATCCCAAAACATAAGCGTCTTTCAAGTGGACGCTGTCGGGATATTGTTCGCGGAGCAGGCTATAAAGTCGTCGGGCTTCGACATAGTCGTCTGTTCGCAGTGCGTGGTTCGCAGCGAGCATCAATGCGTCAGGAGCCAGTGGGCCAGTGGAGTCGTGCAGCCAGATCGAGCGGAGTGCCTGCTTACCACGACCAGCGGTGTCGAAAGTGGGACGCGATTTGTCTGTCAGGTTTGGAAAAACCGGAACGCGAGAGAGTGCGGATGTGCTGCCATCACGCACAGCTGTTTCAGCACTGGCGACTTTAACTTCGCCATTTTCCCCAGTTTCAGTGCTTTCTTCCGGGAACCCCAGCCAGTAACGGGCGATGCGGAACATCTGCCGTGTTGTGGGATCGAGATAACGGGTCGAAGGGTAACGAACCAGCAGGTCTTCGTAAGTTTCCTGTGCATCGGCGTAATGACGCTGGGCAAATTGGGATTCTGCCAGCATGAAAATGGCGTCTTCTTCGATGGCGTCGCCATAATTGCCGTACATGTCGTGAGGGCGTTTGTCTTCCATCCCCAGATTACGGCGGAATCGAGCCCCGAAGGATTCATAACGCTGTCGTCGCTCTTTGGCGAGACGGTGGAAGCCTTTTTCGGCCTCTTTGTATTTCCCTGCGTCGTAGAGTGCTTTGGCAGCGTCGAATTCTGCAAGTGCCGCTGTTGTTTCCGGGTCGCCGCTGCGTTGCAGGTCTGCCCGTTTGCGGTCCCAGTTCGATTGACTGAGCGAGCGTTCTGTTGGCCCCTGAATCCCTGCAATCGAATATCTAGGGTTCTTGTCGAGTTCCTCGCGAACTTGTTCCTGTCGTGACAACTTCAAACTGCCGCAACCCGAGCCGATGACCATGCCACCGATCATCAGGGCAGGCCATTTGCTTTTGCTGAGCTGCAGTAACAGGTTGAGGAAGTGGTCTGACATGAGCCCGATCTCGAACAGACAGTTCGTTGTATAAAGTGACTACCAACACTCGGTTTGGGAGTGACTTTGTGAAAACACAGCCGCTTTCAGATCATCTTGATCAGCGGAAGTGTTTTAGGTCGCCAGCCAAGCACATGCGAAATTGCTGCAGTTGCCAGCCGACGGATCTCCTTTTTCTGCGACGTGGATACGGTCAATTGACTCAATTGCTGGGGGGGGGATTCCAGCAATTCATGGAGCAGGGCCAAGGTGGCCGGCTCGAATTCCGACGCTTGATACTCGGAACGGCCACATCGTGAACAGATCAATCCGCCTTGAGAGACCCAAAATCTGCTGGAATCTCCAATAGAGAGTTCTTCACGGCAGATTGTGCAGGAGAAAAAGTCCGGGAGCTGCCCAATTTCCTGCAGGGTCATCAATTCAAACCATGTGACAGGGATAAATGGGGTGTCTATGGAAGAAAGAAGGTCCAGCGAAACAGCGGCGGCCTCAAAGAGATCGGGATGGGGATCTCCTTCTTCCGTCAGGGCATTGAGAAGTTCCGCAATGTAATACCCTCCATAGAGATGCGGCAAGCTGCTGGCGACGGGCTGAAATCGCTTTAGAAGTTGCGATTCTGTGAGTAAATCCAACGTGCCGTGAGACTTCTGGATAAAGACGATACGGCAGTGTGAAAGCAGGTCTAACCCGGATTCGAAGGCGCTTTTGAGTCGTTTCGCCCCTTTGGCAAGAGCCGAAATTTTGCCAAAATCTTTCGTGAACAGGGTGACGACCCGGCTGGATTCGCTGAAATCCGCCTGGCGAATGACAATGGCTTCTGTTTTCTCGGTCGACATGCAATGGGTTACCCACGTGGAGCAGATTCACAAAATGGAATCCGCAAGAAATGCGGGGGTATTGTCCAGTGAATTCCGAATTCTCGCCAGAGGAAGTTTTAGGGGCCCGTCAGACACGGCATCCCTTTTTCCCATAACGACTAACGGATGAGACGATTCTGGCGGGATCGTTCTTGTTTTTAGAGTGACTTAAAAAAGTTAACGATTTCCTGCAGGAATATTTTCTTTTCGCTAGGTATAGTTCTTTTAAACGCGCGTTTTAATTCAGCTGGGGAGACGTCGGTGCGGAATCCGTTGCTTTGGGTTGCTGGGTTAGGGGTGGTCTTGATTGCCGGTGGATGTCAGCCGCGTAACCAACTTGTTCAGACACCTCCGCCCAAGGTGACAGTCGCCTTCCCGATCGAGAAGCCAGTTCAGGACTACTTCTATACAACGGGACAAACCCGAGCAGTCGCTTCAGTGCAGTTGCGGGCACGCGTGTCCGGGTATCTTAAAGAAATTCTTTTCAAAGACGGGGACATGGTCAAGAAGGACCAGGTCCTGTTTGTCATTGATCAGGCCCCGTATCAGGCTGCTCTTGATTCGGCAGTTGCCGCTCTCGCTAAAGCAAAGGCTCAGTTGAACCTTGCAGAGAAGCAGCTGCAGCGAACGAGTGCGTTGGCCAAAGAGAATGCTGCAACGGAGAGCAATCTGGATATTCAACAGTCGCACCGTGAGTCAGCGGCCGCAGATGTTGCAGCAGCTGACGCGGCGATGCGTCAGGCGCAGTTGAATCTCAACTACACTGAAATCAAAGCGCCGTTTGATGGTCGGATTGGCCGCCACATGGTGGATCTTGGAAATCTGATTGGTGTGGGGGACACGTTGCTTGCTTCGCTGGAAGCTGTTGACCCGATCTATGCTTATTTCACTCTGAGTGAGCAAGAGTTGCTGACCTTCATGGAGGGGGCCAAGACGGGATCGATACCGGTAATCGATGAGACCGATCCGCCGATGTTTGAGTTGGCAATTGGCAGCAGCGACAACTTCCTGTTTAAAGGGAAACTTGATTTCCGCGAGTTCGGGATCAATCCTCAAACTGGAACGACAGACCGTCGCGCCGTCTTTGATAACGCAGATGTCACACTTGTTCCTGGGTTGTTCTGCCGTTTGCGTGCTCCAATCGGCCCGCCGAAAGAACACTTGCTTGTCGATGAACGGGCAGTTTCAACGGATCAACGCGGAAAGTTTCTGCTGGTTGTGAATGGTGACAACAAAGTCGAGTTGAAGATTGTCAAAGTCGGCCCACTTCATCAGGGGCTGCGTGTTATTGAGTCGGGGATTTCCAAAACCGATAGAGTGGTGATTAACGGGTTACAACGTGCTCGTCCGGAAACGATCGTTGATCCGACTGAAGTCCCAATGGATGAACGTATCAACGGCCTGAGTGCTGGTGGGAAACCTGCTGTGACAGGGGACGCCGCAAAATCAGAAGATGCTGCGAAAAAGACTGCGGCTCCCGCGAGTGAGGCAACCGAGAGCTCGAAGCCAGAAGTGAAGGAGCAGCCTGCGGTGAAGTGATGTGTTCCCTGTGCGTCATTATTCCAACAGGGAACCGCTTTCAGGCTTGTCTGACGCTCTGTTTCTCTATGCTGTTCCTCACTTCGTGCTTCTTCGGGAATTGATTCATGCTCTCGAAATTTTTTATCGAACATCCCGTCTTTGCCAACGTGATTGCGATTATCACCATGCTGGTTGGTGCGGTCGCGTTGTGGGATTTGCCGATCGAGCAATACCCGGAAATTACACCACCGACGATTCGGGTCAGTACTGTCTTCCCGGGAGCGAACGCCAGCACCGTGGCTGATACTGTGGCTTCGCCAATTGAACAGCAGGTCAACGGTGTTGAAAACATGCTGTATATGCAGTCCACCAGCTCAGGGGACGGCTCTTACTCTCTGACCGTGACATTTGAGATCGGTACCGATCTCGATGAAGCTCAGGTCTTGGTGCAGAATCGAACTTCTATTGCGGAACCGCAGTTGCCGGAGGAAGTGCGACGCCAGGGGGTGACCGTCAAGAAGCAGTCTTCCAATATTATTATGGTGATCTCGCTGGTGAGCGATGATCCCAGCATGGATACGCTGTTCCTTTCTAACTATGCGAACCTCCGAATTCGTGATGAGTTAAGTCGTGTGAAAGGGGTGGGGGAAGTCACCGTGTTCGGTACTGCTAACTACAGTATGCGAATCTGGCTTGATCCTCAGAAACTCAAAGCTCGAGCAATGACAACATCCGATGTTGTCTCGGCATTGCAGGAACAGAACGTTCAGGTTGCAGCAGGCCAAATTGGTCAGCCGCCAAACTCGGCAGGCACCGATTTTCAGTTGACGGTGTCAGTGCTGGGGCGATTGAGCGAACCGTCTCAGTTCGAAAATATTATTGTGAAGTCCGGGACAGGTGTTGAGCTTGTCTATTTAAAGGACGTCGCCCGAGTTGAACTGGGAAGTCAGTCATACGATCAGTTCACAGAGAAAGAGGGGCGCGAGAATGCGAACCTTGGGATTTTCCAGTTGCCGGGGGCGAATGCACTGCAGGTGGCTGATGATGTCATTGTGGCAATGGAACGTCTGAAGCGTCAGTTTCCAGTGGGACTCAGTTACAGCATCCCGCTGAATACGACGATTTTCATCGAGGCGTCGATTCACGAGGTTTATAAGACTCTGATCGAGGCCGGCATTCTGGTGCTGATTGTGATCATGGTCTTCCTGCAGGATTGGCGGGCTGTTCTGATCCCTGCCACCACGGTCCCTGTGACGATCATTGGGGCATTTGCTGCGTTGGCAGCACTTGGCTTCACTGTGAATATGTTGACGCTGTTCGGACTGGTGCTGGCGATCGGGATTGTCGTCGACGATGCGATCGTGGTGGTCGAAAACGCGGTTCACCACATTGAAAAAGGAGAACCGCCCAAGGAAGCAACGATTCGTGCGATGAGCGAAGTGCTCGGGCCGATCATCGGGATCACGCTGGTGCTTCTTGCCGTGTTCATTCCCGCTTCCATGATGGGAGGAATCACCGGTCAGTTATATCGTCAGTTTGCATTAACGATTGCAGCAACAGCGCTGATCAGTGCCATTAACGCTGTGAGTCTGAAGCCGACTCAATGTGCACTCTGGTTGCGTCCAATTGACAAGAACAAAAAGAAAATCTTCTTCTTTCGCTGGTTCGAAGCCGTCTATGGCCTTACTGAGCGGATCTACGTTTCGATCGTACGATGGCTGGTACGCAATGTTCTGATTGGCAGCACTGTGTTTGCTGGATTGCTGGTCTTTACTGGCTGGTGGTATTCGCAACTGCCGACGGGCTTTCTTCCGACAGAGGATCAAGGGTACTGCATGATCGCAGTGCAGTTGCCGGATGCGGCTTCTCAGGAACGTACCAGAGAAGTCATGTCGAAGATTGACGAGATGTTGAGCAAGGTGAACGGCGTCAGTGACTGGATTACCATCGGAGGGCTGTCACTGCTGGATAACAGCAGTGCGTCGAATGCCGGGACTGTGTTCGTCACATTTGAGCCATTCGAGGAACGTGCGAAAAAGCGTATTCCGATGAGGCTGATCCTCAGGGATGTCACCATCGGCTTGAATCAGATTCAGGATGCCTTTGCATTTGCGTTCCCTCCACCTGCGATTCGCGGACTCGGGGTCCGTGGTGGATTCGAAATGCAGGTTGAAGACCGTGGCGGCGCTGGTCCTGAACAGTTGCAACAGGCGGTCATGTTCATTGTCGGCGACGCGAACGCTCAGTCCGGGTTATCCGGCGTTGCAACAACTTACCGGGCCGGGGTACCGCAGTTGTTCGCGGATGTGGACCGTGAAAAAGCGAAAGTACTCAATGTTCCATTAGGAACCGTGTTCGGAACGTTGCAGGCCTATCTGGGGTCCGCTTACGTCAACGATTTCAATAAGTTTGGCCGGACTTATCAGGTTCGTGTTCAGGCCGATCAGGAATATCGTGCGACGCCTGAAGACATCCGCAAACTGGAAGTGCGAAACCGTGAGGGACAGATGGTCCCGCTGGGATCTCTGGTCAATGTTCAGCAATCATTTGGTCCTCAGGTCATCAATCGCTTTAACCTGTACCCGGCAGCAACGATTACCGGGACATCCGCACCTGGTTACAGCTCTGGTGATGCACTGACGATTATGGAGCAACTGGCCAGCCAGTCATTGCCTGCATCGATGGATTATGAATGGTCAGGGATGTCATTTCAGGAGAAGCGAGTCGGAGGAGAAGCGATCTTCATCTTCTTCTTTGCGATCGTTCTCGTGTATCTCGTTCTCGCTGCACAATACGAAAGCTGGATTCTGCCAATGGCCGTGATTCTGGTTGTGCCGCTGGGAATTTTGGGGGCGGTTGCTGCAGTCGCGTTCCGCGGAATGGATAACAATATCTATACCCAGATTGGGATCGTGCTGATCATTGCCCTGGCAAGTAAGAACGCCATTCTGATTGTCGAGTTCGCCAGAGAATTGCGGGCGAAAGGAAAGACGATTGTTGACGCTGCTGTGCAGGCGTCTCAGATGCGATTCCGCCCGATTCTGATGACATCGTTTGCGTTCATTCTTGGGGTGGTTCCGCTTGTTCTTGCGAACGGAGCAGGGGCCGCTGGTCAGCGTGCTCTTGGAACCGCTGTGTTTGGAGGGATGCTGGCTTCAACGATGCTCGCGATCTTCTTCATTCCGATCTTCTTCGTGATTTTC
>JBEBTF010000208.1:0-7189 GCA_040393865.1 Planctomicrobium piriforme
GTTTCCGATCCGAACCTCTGCTGGAATCTCTGCGTTGGAACTTCTTCCGACAATTCTTATCTGTCAGATTCGCATCGGGTTAACCACCATGATGCTGGTCGCCAGATCGTTACGAATGCGTTGATGCAGGGAATTTCCCGGCAGAGTCTCTAACGCTTCCGCAATCTGCTTCCTGTTCCGTTGGACCAAGCCGATATGGCAAATTGGTTCGCCGGGTGAAGTGACAGGAAGTGTTGTCATTCCCAGCACCAATCCGTGAACCTGCGAATAGACGACTTCCCCTTCCGTCCCCACCAGGCTGTCAATGGTTGCGATGGGAGTCCCCTTTGACACATAGTCTCCGGGAGCAACGTGGAAATGAAGAAAGCCGGCAGAGTCGGCTCTCATCCAAGTGGTTTCACGAATAACGGCATGATACGGAGGATCTTCGTGAACAGAGTCGGCCATTCCTAATGACGCCAACATACTGCGAATGCCTCGCACAGCGTATTCAATTACCAGCGATTCAACTTTCCAGACTTCACCGGCTTCCAGAATAAACGTCGGGCAACCAGCTTCACACGCCGCTCGGCGCAAGCACCCCACTGGCCCCTGCTCGTTCACGACCACTTCAGCCCCGAACGCATTTGTCAGGCGACGCAACTGGGGAACAGCGAGATCCGCCCTGACATTCGGGTAATTGGTTCGCCGCACAGCAGCCGTATGTAAGTCGATTCCGAAATCGGACCGCTCCACAATTTCATTCAAAAACAGGTGAGCCAGTCTCGAAGCGAGGCTCCCTTTCGCCGTCCCGGGGAACGACCGGTTCAGATCCTTCCGATCCGGGAGATAACGCGAATGACGCTCAAATCCCAACATATTCACAACAGGAACCAGAATCAGACTTCCGGCGTTCAGCTTGAATGTCGGATCAAGAAGCAACTGACGAATCGCCCCTGTGCCATTGATCTCGTCTCCATGCACTGCCGCAGAGATGAAAACGACCGGGCCCTCTTTTTCTCCACGCCAGACATGCACCGGAATATGAACTGGGTATCCACTGTAACTGGAACTCACTTCGAGATGGACATTTTTGCGTTCCCCCATCCCAATGGAAACATCTCCCCATTGAGCGACAGACTTTTCACGAATTCGCTTCTTCAAAACCATGTAAGAGATTGCCTCGGCCTTCTCCTCAACCAGTTGCATTCAACTGTTGATAGTCTGCAATTATACACAGCAGACTGAGGTGAAGATAAATAGAAAGTGGCGAGCCCACAGGCGAGGAAACCAGACAGCGCAGAGAACGCCAATGCACAAAAGATATCGCCCCGACTCGTCCAATAATAACTGATATCGAACGAGAAGCCGTCTCTCGCCACTCGAATTCCACTATCGAGCCAAAAAAACTCCGTACCATCCGGGCTCTTTCGCTGAAAGCTCAGACAGTACGGAGTGAGTCATAAAGGACTTGCGACAGAGAGAAATTCCTTCAGCGCAGGCTTTATCAACAAATCCTGAATCGTTCACGCATTCAATGAGATCCGCGAAGGTGAACGAAATTTCAACACCACACAACTACTCACGAGGCGGGCGATCTTCTCCAGCAGGACGCTCCGGTCGACGCCCGCGCCGCATTTCGAGTTCCGACTTTGAAATCCCCTTTGTCGGATCGAGGCCCTCATCAGGCGTCATCCCCAGAATGATGTCAAAGTGAACAGCCAGTTCACCAAACTTTGAGCCCGGGACTGGCTGGAAGTCACCCATCACACTTTCCAGAGCGTGAGGATCACGAACACCCCGTAAAACACCATCCTTCTCATTCTGCGGGTGCCCCTTGACGTAGAGTTGCGTCGTGAGCACGCGATGGCCGTTTCGACTGACTCCAACATGAATGTGTGGGGTTCGACCAGGATACGGAACAGGTTTAATCGTGCGAAAGTAATAATTCCCTTTGGAGTCTGTCAGAAAACGCCCGTATCCCTGAAAATTCGCATCCTGCTTTTCTTTGTTGCCCGTTCTTGAATGCAGGTAAGCTCCATTGTGGTCACACTGCCAGATCTCGACGAATGCATTTCGAACAGGTTCCCCAGACAGATTCAGCACACGCCCTGTCAGGTGAGTGATCTCGCCGACTGCTGGAGTCAGTGAGTCGTTGAGGATCAGCAGGTCATTGTCTGTGTCGAGCGGGAAACGATCAGGGTAGAACGGGCCCTCTGTCATCGCAGGAGTGACAATGAGTTGCTCGGCAAACAGGCCCGGTGTCCAGATCAGTGAGCTGGCAAACGCAGTCGACTGCAAAAAATCACGACGGTTCATCCTCGATCTCCCGAAGCAACAAGTGCTCATTCATAGTCAGACGGTGCCGCAGTCCGTAACACGACGCACCACAACAGGAACTCATCCCGACACATCACAGGCTGATCGCCATGATGCTCTTATTTTAACACCGGGCACCGCCGTTTGACTCGCAGGAAACTGAGAAATCGCAACATCGCATCACGACGGATTTACTTGTCCGATCGAGAGGCAACGTCAGTTTTTCCAAAGCAGTACAGAAGCTCCACACGTTTGTCATCGAGATATGAAGCGACTCGACAATACATGCGTCCCCCGCAGATTGTGGGAGTTGCGTACCCTTCATCTCCGAGTTTTGTTGAGTAGATCTTGTCGAACTCTTCCGGGTTGTCTCGAAATGCGACGAACTGACCACGCTCATCAATGTGATAAATCACTCCATCGGCAAGCACTGGAGACGCACTGTTTTTTGAGCAAAAGCGAGTCTTCCACATCTCCTCGCCATCACTCGCCCGCCAACAGAACAAGATCCCGTTATCGTTGACTCCGTAAACATAGCCATTGGAGGCCAGCAGCGACTGCTCGTAAAGCCGCTCTTTATGCGACCAAAGAATTTCAGGGGATTCACCCACGCGAACCGCCATTGTATGGGCCTCAGGAAACCCTCCACTGGCGAACACCAGATTGCCAAACGAAGCCACTGTTCCGCATGTGGACGCCGCCGTGCCAGGCACACTCCATAACTCCTGCCCCGTCAATGGGTCCAGAGACTGAATCTTGCGCCACCCGGAGATCAGCAACTGATCCCGTCCGTTCAGGTGTTTCACAATCGGGGAAGAAAACGAGACATTCGTTCGAGGAATGCTCCAGACCTTTTCCCCTGTCTTCTGATCGAACGCCACAAGCTGACCTTCCTCGTACTCCGCAGCAACAAAGACCAGTCCTTTGTAAAGAGCCGGAGAGGAACCGGTGCCGAACTGATACCGTTCTGGACTGAACGGTTCGACAGACATTTCGCGTTTCAGCTTTCCATCCAGCGAAAGCACCGCCAACTGCATTCGACCGTGGTTCTCAAACTGAGCAAACAGCTCGGTTCCATTACAGGCGACCGAATGAGATGCGTGCGTATTCGCTCGATGAATCTTGGGAAACCCGCCCCGATTCACAACGCATTTCCACAGCAACTCTCCCGTCTCACGATGATAAGAGAGGACAGCCTGTACCTGCTCTTCATCATCTGCAGTCGTGAGAAAAATCTGATGGCCGACCACTGTTGGAGACGAATGACCTCGCCCCGGGACTGGAGCAACCCACAACACGTTATCCGTCTCGCTGATCCGGTCTGGAAGATTCTGACCAGGTGCCGCAATATTGTTTCCGCTCGGGCCACGCCAGACTGGCCAATCGCCTGCCTGAGCTTGAGCCCCATTCAAAAAGAGCAGTCCGCCAGCCAGCGCGCCCAAAACTGAAAAAACAAACCAACACCGTGTTGAGCGTCCCATTCATGTCTCTCCTGAACCATCTGGCTGGAATTTGATTGTTCTACAGAACGCAGTCGAGGGATTCCAGTAGACTCATCAGAAACAACTGAAATGACATTTCAACAACCACGCAGACTTCCCAGTCTTTCTGGTGTATGATGCAGAACCATCATTTCGTAATTTTCTCCCGTGGAAACGGTTTGCCTGAGGACTCCATTGAGGGAGCATTCCGGTCCATTCCACAATTCCCGTTGTCGGAATCCATTGCGATGACAATACTGCGAAATGGTTCGAAGATGAGGCTCGTCTCAGGCTAATGGTTGAACCTCGCCGGTCGCCTGTATCGGCGTGAGAGAACCTTGTATTGAATCGAGACTCATCCAGATTGATACGCTGCGGCAATGCAACTTCCAGGCATTCCGACCCCGGAAAACCATGTCCTATCGAACATTCAAGAAACTGTTAGGCGAAACGAGTCTTGAACGGAAGTGCCGCTTCCTGTTCAGCGGGGCGCTGATGCTGCTGATTACAGGCAGCTTCTACTTCTATGCCTATCTCAACCTCCAGATCATTGGAGCACAGAACCGCCAACGGGCTGAACTTCTAATTGCTCAGAACCTGCAGATGACTCACTGGGAAAAGATGTCAGAACCTGACGTCGTCCCATTCATCAAAGGGCTTGCCAGTGGACTGAAGCCGTCGGATCTGCGTGAATACGCGTGGAAGTTCATCCCTGTCGACCTGACCGATCCAACTCGACGCCCCGCCGAGCAATTCGAGTTCGAAGCGCTGAAGAAGATTCTCTACCGAGAGAACCCTTACGTCGTTTATGAAGACACCAACACACGGCGCTATCACTACTTCAAGCCCATCATTGCTCAAGAGCAATGTATGAATTGCCATAAAGATCGCGGGCTCGCCCCTGTTGTGGAACGGGAAGGCGAAGTGATGGTTGTTGCCGAGACCACATTCAACCTCGACGAAATGCAACGCGACATCGCCAAGAACAACGCCATTCTCATGGTCATGGCGATGGTGACAACGTGTCTGGCAATGTTCGCTGCGTATGCCATCGTGCGATATGTGATCGTCAAGCCGGTCATGCACCTGAAAGACGTCAGCGATGCCATCGCTCGCGGGGAACTTGATCAACGAGCCGACATTCGTACTGGCGACGAATTCCAGGAATTGAGCCACGCCTTCAACCGGATGTTGCGTCACCTCGTTACCACGCAGGAAGAATTGCGGCATGTGAACGTCGATCTGGATAACAAAGTCGATGAACTCGCCAGAGCCAACCTCAGCTTGCACGAGATGAACCGGATCAAGAACGAGTTCCTGGCAACGATGAGCCATGAACTCCGGACTCCGCTCAACAGTATTCTTGGGTTCAGCGATGTTCTGAGTTGTGCAGAAAACCTGACCGAAAAACAAAAGCGGTACATGGTCAATATCCGCACATCTGGTCAGAACCTGCTGACGCTGATCAACGACATTCTGGACCTTGCCAAAATCGAAGCAGGCCGAATGGAGTTAAACATCGTCGACTTCGACATTGCCGACCTTGTCGAACGCGTAACAACCCTCATGCGTCCCTTGGCGGAGAAGAAAAACATCGACCTGCAATGGAAGGTGCCGCCGGAATTCCCTGGCGTTGTGCAGGATATCGGCAAGCTGCAGCAGATCATTTATAATCTGCTTTCCAATGCTATTAAGTTCACCCCTGACGGCGGACGTGTCTGGGTCGAAGTTCAACGGGTCAAAGACGATTTCTTCGATGTTATTGTCGGAGACTCCGGAATCGGGATTCCGCTGGAAGATCAGGCCGTCATCTTCGAGAAATTCCGTCAGGGACGAAATCAGCGTGGGCAGGACGCACTCACACGAGAGTACGAAGGAACCGGTCTCGGCCTTTCGATTGTGCGAGAGCTTTCCAAACTTCTCGGCGGAGAGATTCTGCTTGAGAGCGAATTCGGAAAGGGAAGCACGTTCACTTGTCGGCTTCCACTGAGCCTGTATTGCAAGAACCGATCGTACGACGAGCCAACACCGGCACCGCTGATTCCAGAACTGAACCGCCCTTCCTCCTTTGGAAATTCCCCAGTACGGGACGCTGGCTGACCTTGGAAGTCAGTCCTGAAGCACAGGTGTAAAGATCGTCCGATGTCATTAGGGCGTGTGCAAATTTCTCGCTGTTCTGCTCTAATGGGACTCCAGAATTACCGCAGATTGTCAGTAAACGACATGGATCTGCTTTATTTGAAACTGAGAGGATTATCATGCCCGCTGAAGCGGACATTTTGAATGTCATCGGCTCCATCATTGATCCCGCACTCGAGTTGTCACTCGCCAAAGCGAAGATGGTAACGTCGGTCACAGTCGACGGAACAACGGTCCGAATCAATATCGAACTTCCAACCCCTGCGTACCCTGCGCGTGAGGCGTTGACAAGCGCAATTCAACAGGAAGTGAAAGCGGCCTTCCCTGAAATCACTCAGGTGGACGTCACTTTTACAGTGGTCGTCAAAGGTAAGAACTCCGGTGCGAATCTTGGCCTGAAGATCAAGAACATCATCGCCGTGGGGAGTGGTAAAGGGGGCGTTGGAAAGTCGACCGTCGCCACCAGCATTGCCTACGGTCTGCAGAACTGGGGAGCCAAGGTCGGGTTGATGGACGCAGACGTCTACGGCCCGAGCGTGCCTCACCTCGTCGGCGCAACCGGCCAACCGGCGATCAAGCAGTACCAGACTCAGGATGGCCGCACCTTTGAGCGTATCGAACCAATCGAAGCTCAGGGTCTGAAAGTGATCTCGATGGGCTTCATGGTCGATCCAGATCAGGCGGTGATCTGGCGTGGACCAATGCTCGTCAAAGCGTTGCAGCAGTTCCTGCAACAGACCGACTGGGGTGATCTCGACTACCTGATCATCGACATGCCACCGGGAACAGGCGACGTTGCCCTCACACTTTCCCAGATGGTTTCCGTCGCAGGTTCAGTTGTGGTTTGTACGCCGCAGCAAGTCGCCCTGCTCGACGCCGGGAAAGCGATTTCGATGTTCGGCACCGTGAAGATTCCGGTACTGGGCATGGTCGAGAACATGACAGGGGAAATCTTCGGAAAGGGAGGCGCGAAAGCCAAAGCCGAAGCAATGAACGTCCCATTCCTCGGGGAGATTCCTTCCAACTCGATCATCCGTATTCGCGGAGACGAAGGCCGAATGGGATCACTGTTCGATGCCGACAGTCCTGTACGCCAGGAACTTCTCGACATCTCCAGCAAGGTCGCTGTGAGCGTCGCCAAAAGCATCCTGCAGAACCCCGCCATGCCGACTTTAGAACTGCTGTAATTCGAACACGAGAATTCACAGACAATAAGTTCACAACGAGAAGGAACTCATCAACAACCATGATGAGTTCCTTTTTTCATGCAC
>JBEBTF010000209.1:0-7177 GCA_040393865.1 Planctomicrobium piriforme
TCCGCAAACTGTCTCATTGCCTTCTTATTGTTTATTCGCTCTCGGCGTCAGCGCGAAACTGCTGCCGATACTCTCTGGCAGTTTGTCCAGTGGCTTTCCTGAATGCAAAGCACAAATGCGACGAAGCGCGAAACCCAGTCGCTTCTGCAATCTGTTCAAGCGAATTTCCGGTCGAAACGAGTAACTCTTTCACACGTTCGAGTCGCACTCGACGGATCTCATCGGCAGGCGAACACTTCAAATAACGTTGAAAACGCTGTTCGAGCAAACGACGTGAGACCGGAACCACTTGCAGGATATCATCCACCTTGATTCCGGACTCTGCGTGTTTGCGGATAAACCTCAGAGCTTCGGCGAAGTGAGGATCTTCAACAACAAGTGTGTCTGTCGACAATCGATTGATGATACTGATGGGAGGAATGAAAATGCTGTCGGCCGAGACTCGCTTATTCAACATCAGCTTATCAAGAACACGTACGCTTTCTTCCCCAATCTGCTCGGATGCCAGAACGATGCTGGAAAGAGGAGGATCGGAAACCTCGCAAAGCAGGTCATCGGTATCACCAGCCAGAATTGCGATTTCATCCGGAATCTGAATTCCTGCTCCACGACAGATTTCCGCCAGCTGGATAGCAGGATGGGGATCCGCAGCAAACACGGCCAGCGGGCGTGGCGTCTTCTTGAGCCAATCCAATGTCTGCTGATTCACGATACTCCAGCCTCGACGTGAAGAAGGCATCGTAAACATCTCACATTGGAATCCAGCCTCATTCACCACTTTGCGAAAGCATTCACCACGACGATCCGGGTAACGCTGGCTCGGGGGTCCATAGTAGGCAAAGTGAGAGAAATACCGCTCACGAAAATGAGCAAACGCCATCTTTGCACGACGATCATCGTCAGTGCTCACCCAATGCCATGATGCACCAGAAGTTGTCCACGATGAGACGTTCACCGTGGGCAATTGCAGACTTCGAACATGTTCCGCAGTCTTGGGATCTCGAATCGCGGCAATGATTCCGTCCCCTTTCCATCGTCGCGGAACTCTCAAACGCCATTCGTCGTCGCGCGGAGCAATCAATAGATTCCAGCGGTGTCGCTGATTGACAGCCGCAAAGATCCCCCGAATCACACTCCGTCCCCAACTGTCACTGGGATCGATCAGAACCACGACCTGACGCTGGTTCTCAGATTCTCGGGAAGAAAGCGACTTGGGCATAACGAAGTAATCAGCTGCTAATTTTTGAATGATCAGTAGGCAGGCCGAGTATCACCAAGATGTTGAAGAGTGTTGTCTCCGTAATCCGCTGAATTCCGCCACAACAGGAGATGCGCAAATATGACATTTATTATGCAAGATTTCGAATTGTTTTCCAAACTGATTGTGAATAAATCTTTAAGACGAGTGTCATCCTGTGTTGCAGATCTCCTGATTGCAGCAACTGTCGAAGGGACTGAACATGCCGATTTGTCGTTCGCATTGAATTCGTTTCATTATTTTCAATCGACGAGGGGCCTATGACTCGGACTGGGATATGTAAGCGATCTTTTTTCACTTCTTCGAGGCAAAAATCCCGTTTTGCTTCGCTTCGGGATTCACGACTCGGGTTCACTCTGATCGAACTTTTGGTCGTCATCGCCATCATCGCGATTCTAATTGCATTGCTTTTGCCTGCAGTGCAGCAAGCCAGAGAAGCAGCCAGACGAAGTCAGTGCAAGAACAACTTGAAACAGATCGGCCTGGCATTGCACAACTATCATGACACTCACGGTGTCTTCTCACCCGGCGTGGTCACCAGAGTGGCGGTCACTGGGACAACCTGGTGTACGAGTAGCACAGCGAATACGGAACGTGCTCCGTGGACTGTCCTGATCCTTCCGTTTCTGGATCAAGTGAATCTCTACAACCAGTTCAATATGCAACAGGAATTCACGACTTGGGCACAGATTTACCCAGGCAGTACCCAGAACCATGCTGCATGGAGAACAACTGCCCCCTCCGTTTACAAATGCCCGTCCGACCCGGTTTCTGGACTTGAGGCTGTTTCAGGAAACTATCGAGGAGTGCAGGGGGGAGGCGATACCTATTGCGGAACCGATCAACGGCGTTTCGCAACCAATGGTATTCTTTATGTGAATTCCAAGATCGGGTTTCGGGATATTACAGATGGCTCGTCACAGGTCCTTCTTGTCGGGGAATCACACTACAACACGACAACCGCGAACTCCACGAATACATATCATTTCGGATGGGCCTCTGCCTCAAACTTGAATGCATCAAACCGCCATTCCGGAAACCTGACCGTCGCATACGGTGGGATCAATTCTGCTCCAGAAAATCCTGCCACAACCGACCCTCGGAATTCACAGTCTCACCATTTCGGAAGTTTTCATGTCGGCGGGGCACACTTTCTTCTAGCTGACGGTTCCGTCCATTTTCTAAGTCAGAATATGGACACCCCCACTTTCAAAAGTTTAGGAATCAGAAATGACAGCCTTCCTGTTTCCGGCTTCGGACAATAGCTGATGTCGTCAACAGAAACACAACGGCATATCGATCTCCAGTACTACAGGAGAACTCCATTGCTCCAAGGAAACTGTCGTTCCGATTCACGTCATTTCAGCCAGGTGGAAGCAAGGCAAACACTCGCGTTCAGCGTATCCGGATGCATGCTCGCTTTAAGCTGCATTGCATTCTGTTGCATGACCGGGTGTTCCACCGACAGCAATGATGTGAAGCGGTATAAGATTGAAGGCGAAGTCAACTTTGGAGGTCAACCGGTTCCGCATGGAACGATCACTCTCGAACCTGACAGCGAGAAAGGCAACAAAGGCCCCATGTCGACAGGAGTAATTGAGAACTCGAAGTTTTCCATTCCCTCCGAACGTGGCATCGTTGGTGGGCCATATCGCATTCGCATCACGGGATACAGATCAGGAACCGACACCTCGGGCGCAGATGTGAACTACGGAACGCCTCTGTTTTCAAACCATGAAATCAAGACAGAACTTCCAACGAAATCCTCATCACAGAAATTCGATATCCCTGCAACCAAGAAGTGAACTCTGCTAGTGTCGTTACTGATGCCATTACATCGTGAATCACTACGCCGAGAATCACATTACCACGACTTGCAGTACAGAGAACCTTTTCGCTGTGTGAGCAACATTCTCGCTCAAGCCCCTCCTGCCTACAGAACAAACACACACTTTCTATAGCCAACGTTTTCCCATTCCCCTCGTACTCTGACTGGATGCATGATGCCTTTCCTATTCCAGCCAAGTCATGCCTGGCTCTCCGTTGGCAGGTTCAGCAAATTCCTTGCACTGATCCTGCTGACGCTAGGGATGGTTTTGACTGGTGCGGCAACTCAAGCAGTCGCCGCAGAAGAAGTCGATTTCGTCATTGAAAACGGGTTGATCTACGACGGTTCCGGAACGCTACCAGTGCAGGGCCATGTCGCGGTCAGGAACGGAAAGATCGTCTCCGTTGGATCAGTTGCAGCACCGGCATCCCAGTGGAGCATCGACGCGACCGGTCTGGTCATCGCTCCGGGATTCATTGATCTCCACACGCACGGTGACTCTGGTGTCGTCTCGCCACTGACTCGTGGGTGTGTCAATTATCTGACGCAAGGTTGCACCACTCTCATCACCGGAAATTGTGGCATGGGCCCTGTGGATGTCGGCGCCTACTACAAACAGATGGAGGCCGGTGGAGTCGGAGCAAATGTGGGCCACCTCATTCCACAGGGGGCGTTGCGTTCAGAAGTCGTCGGCAAAGAAAATCGGGCTCCAAGCGATGACGAACTCACCAAGATGCGCCAGCTGGTTCAAAAAGGAATGAGTGATGGAGCCTGGGGGATGTCGACGGGGCTGATCTACACTCCCAGCACCTATGCCAGTACAAGCGAATTGATCGAGCTCGCCAAAGTTGTTGCATCAAACAACGGCTTGTATGCCAGCCACATTCGAGGTGAAGAATCCGGCTTGCTGGAGTCCGTTCAAGAAGCAATCAAAATCGGCCGCGAAGCCCAGATTCCGGTCCACGTTTCTCACCTGAAAGTCAAAGGCACCCCTCAATGGGGAATGCTCAAACTCGCGATTGCATTGATCGAAGAAGCACGAAGCAAGGGAATGACGATTACCGCTGATCAATATCCATACATTGCAGCGAGCACTTCTCTGGAGGCAACGGTCTTCCCAGCCTGGTCACGTTCAGGAGGATTACAGCAACTGGTCAAACGTCTCGACGATCCCACCAGTGGAAACAAAATTCGTGAAGAAGTTCAAAAGAGTCTGAGCGAGAAAGAGGACGGGAAGCAGATTGTGATTGCGTCGTTTTCTCCACGTCCTGACTGGATCGGAAAGAATCTCAAGCAGATTGCCGATCAGGAGAAGACAACATCGCTGAAATTGACTGAATCCATCATGCGGCAAGGAGGGGCGAGTATCGTCAACTTCGCGATGAGTGAAGAAGACGTACGCTCTGCAATGACCTGCGACTGGGTGGCAACCGCCTCAGACGGGGGTATTCACTTGCCAGGCGCCAATCGACCGCACCCGCGAAGCTATGGAACCTTCCCCAGAAAGATCGGTCACTATTCGATCCGAGAACAGGTTCTCCCTTTGGAGCAGGCCATTCGCAGTTCAAGTGGGCTGCCTGCAGATATTCTCGGACTCACTGACCGCGGTTATCTGCGAGTCGGTCAAGCAGCCGACATTGTTGTCTTCAGTTCGAAAGACCTGATTGATCAGGCAACATTCGACAAGCCATTCGAGTACTCTTCCGGAATCCACTATGTCTTCGTCAATGGTACACCTGCGATCTATAACCAGATCCCAACCGGGGCTCTGGCCGGACAAGTTTTGAGAAAGCCAGAGCACTCCTCAACTGAAAACAAACAATCAAAAACTAAAGAACAATAACCAAGCGAATCAACGAGATCTGGTCAACCTGATCTCTGGTGAAATCAATCTCCTCCTTACACAATACCCGCGAAAGCGGCTGACAACTCCAAACAAATTGCCCACGGACATGACGACAACTACAACGACACCACCCCCAACCATCACCTCCGGAAATCCGTTGCTTCAGCCAATTCTTGAATACCGCCGTATCGCTATCGCGATGGGAATAAACGCTCCGTTATTAAACAGCAAGACTGCGATCAGTCTGCTTCGCTATCGCAGCGACGATTGCATCGCCATCATCGATCCTGCACACGCAGGCAAAACGGCTCAGGAGTTGTTCGGAACCGGCGGTCAGACCCCATTCGTCGCTCAGATCTCAGATATTGATTCTCCTGACGCGATCTTCATCGGCGTTTCACCTGCCGGCGGAAAACTTCCAGAATCGCTTCGCCCGATCATCATTGAAGGTGTTCGGCAAGGCGTGGACGTCATTTCAGGGTTACATGATTTTTTGGTCGATGATCCTGAGATTTCAGAGCTTGCAAGTCAAAGCGGCACCCGGCTGATCGATGTTCGAAAGAACGACTACCACGAAACAGCCAAAGCCGTTGATTTCCGTCCGGGTTGCCTGAGAATTCATGCCGTCGGCCACGACTGCAGTGTCGGAAAAATGGTGACGACGCTCGAACTCGAAAGAGGATTGAAGGACCGTAACGTCGACGCCAAGTTTCTTGCGACTGGCCAGACAGGCATCATGATCGTCGGCAACGGCGTCCCTGTCGATTGTGTTGTCTCTGACTTCGTGAACGGAGCAGTCGAGAACCTGATTGTTGAAAATCAACAGCATGATGTTCTGTTAGTCGAGGGGCAGGGGAGTATTACTCATCCCGCATTCTCGGCGGTCACCATGGGCCTGCTGCATGGGTGTGCCCCACAGGGATTGATTTTCTGCTATGAAGCAGGACGAACACACGTCAAAGGACTGCTGCACGTTCCGCTGAAACCAATCAAAACCTACATCGATCTTTACGAGACAATTGGCTCACAGCGTTTCCCAACGAAAGTCATCGGGATCGCGATGAATGGACGCTATCTCACCCCGGAGCAAGCCGCCGCAGAGAAACAGGCTGTTCAGGAAATGACAGGCCTTCCAGTCTGCGATGTCTATCGCGATGGAGCCGATGTACTCGTCGACGCAATCCTGGAACTTAAGGAAAGGCTGCAGGCGTGAGACTTTCCTGGCAACGAGTTGCCCTGCCACTTAAAGATCCTTTCACCATTGCCCGAGGGACTCTCTATCATCAGTACGCGCTGATCGTGTCACTGTCACACGAAGAGACGACGGGCTTCGGCGAAACGATATGTAACGTCTATTACCGTCACACATATGAATCGCTGGAAGCTTCATTGTCGAAAGTGAAGCAGGTTCTTACAGGTCATTCACTTCTTCAACCTGCAGAACTTTATGAACTCTGCAGGTCGATCATTCCCGATGACACATTCGCCCTCTCGGCGATTGACTGCGCAGGGTATGACCTGTACGGAAAAGTGACCGGACAGACAACGCGAGAATTGCTTGGGATACATGGAGCAAAATATCCGTGTTCGAGTTACACATTGGGAATCGATTCGATAGCAGAAATGATTCGCAAGTATCACGAGCAACCCGGATGGCCGATCTACAAGGTCAAGCTGGGAACGCCTCATGACATGGAGATCGTTCAATCATTAAGGCAAGAAACCGACGCGGTCATTCGGGTCGATGCAAACTGCGCATGGACTCCCGAACAGGTAATTGAATACTCACATCAACTTGCGGATCTCGGGGTGGAGTTCATTGAGCAACCACTCCCGGCCAATAGTCCACGAGAAGCATTTCTTGAGGTCTATCAACGAAGTGCACTTCCGGTGATCGCTGATGAAAGCTGCCGCACAGAAAGCGACATTGATCGCTGTCATGGGCTCTTTCACGGAGTCAATCTGAAGCTGGTGAAATGTGGAGGACTGACACCAGCATCCAGGATGCTTCGACAGGCCCGCGAGCTGGGAATGCAGACAATGGTCGGCTGCATGATTGAATCATCTGTGGGAATTTCAGCAGCGGCCCAGCTATTGCCGCTCCTTGATTACGCAGACCTCGATGGGGCATCACTACTTTCAATTGACCCAGCCGATGGCGTCACCATCACCAATGGCCGAGTCGAATTCAGCTCGACCCCAGGAACCGGCCTTTCACTTTCTTTGCAACGTCTTGAACAAATCC
>JBEBTF010000210.1:0-6969 GCA_040393865.1 Planctomicrobium piriforme
CACTGGGAATCATAAGGTCTTAACCCAGCGCCCACCATCCGTGGGAAACTCCAATTTTTGGACCAGCCGCTCTCGCTCGTGATCACGGGTGTGGATCTGCCCGGGGATGCGCGCCCGCAGGATTTTGTTCTCCTCCTTCAGATATTCCACATACCGGGCCAGCTCCCGATCAGTTGCGGATGCGATCATCGCCAACAATGGATGGAAAATCCGGGTCATTTCGCTATTGTCTCAATTTGTAATCTAGATTGATGTTGCACTTCCTTTGTACAGCGCTTTGCCGGAGTCAAACGCCTCAGACTGGACCGATTTTGGACGCCGGTAACAAACTAGATTGGGGGCGTTGTGACAAGCGATGTGACCGGCATGATTAGCCCCCGTAGTGGTTACGGAAAGGCCCCCGACAGGTTCCAACATCTGGATCAAACCGGCTTGGGCCGCACGGTCTGTCCCCCCATTTATCCCCCCACTAAGCAGCATTCGCCAACATCCAGCAAAGCATCGGTTACGCATTAGCAAAGTAAAAGCGTTAGCAAAACGTGCTTGGGCTACGGAACCGAAGGGCTTGCGTGCCAGCATGTGCGTTCCTTTGCGGATCAACCAGACGAGTCATCCATGGACAGGCAATAATGTCCTCGCAAACAGAGATTTACCGCAAGATCACTTCTCGGATAGACTCTGAATACGCCAACCATCGTCGCCAAGCAAAATCCGAAGTTCAAGGCCTTCGATAATCGCTTGGTCGCACACTGAGACCCCAAGCTGGTCGCGTTCATCGCTGTCATGAGGAAAGTTGATGACCATCCTCAACGTTATGATCCGGGTGAAAACCTGGAATCACAACACCGATCAACACTGAGATCAAAGGCAGTCGCTACGTTCATTCGGTAGAACGGAGAGTGACGCTTGTTCCTTCATATATTTTCTGATCTGGGCGAGGGTATTGGTCTCTTACAACCATGTCTTGAGAACTCATTTCTGACTTCTCTCCTTCCGTTGAAGCGGGAGAAGGATTCGTTACGAGCGGAAGGCGAAGTGATTTCAATCGAGCTTCAGCATTCTTTTGAGTCATTCCGATCAAATTCGGCATTGTTACAACTGCTCGATCGGCATCAGCTTTGCGGAAAAGCCAAACGACAGTGTCGAAATCGCCAGCACTCTCCCCAGACTGTGGGGACTGAAGGTAGACAATATTTGGACGCAAGTCCTCGCGCCAGCTATCCGCTGAGATATAGAAAGTTCCTACCTTCAGAGAAACGCCAGCGAGCGTCGCGACTTGTTGCGATTCTTGAAGTGTGCGACCGATATAGTTTGGCGTTTGCTGCTGTTCGGCAGCATTCAATTCAGTATCGTAGGATCCCCAAACGGAAACGAGGCAGACTAAGAGCGCGGCAATCAGGTGAGGTTTCATGACACAGTGCTATTTAGGGAAGTAGACGATGATTTGAACTTTTCCGCCCACAGGTAGTCGTTCTCCTGCTCGAGGAATCTGACTGGAAACCGTCAGCTCGTAGATCTTTGCGCCAGACCCACTTCCTTGAATTGCTGCGACGATCGCTTCTGCTGCATATTGAGCCTCAGTCATTTCTCTATGACCATCGATCATCATGACAGGAGTGAGTCCTGCAGCTTTCACCGCTGATATCGCTGCAGACACTTTCATTTCAATCACATTTGGAACAGTTCTTTCAGCCAGAATGTATTGCTTCGCAGAAAGCCTGACAGTTCCAACGTCAATGCGTCGGTAAAGTCCAGGGCCAGGGGTATGACCATCGATTCGTACAGTTCCAACTAGCCGTCTGTCGCTCGTCTCTTCTACGCCAGTTCGGATTGTGTATGGAAGATTTCGAGAAGACAGGGCCGAATAAGCGGCTTCTGGTGCCGTCCCATGCATATTGGGAATCGTCACACCCGGTGTCAGCGTAACTATTGTTCGAGGGGCAACGAATAAACCTGCTCCCGGATTCTGTGCGTAAACAACGTCGGAGTACTCGTACCCGGAATCAACACGAGATTGTAGCTCCCCACCAGATGAGCGAATCATCCTCTCCGCAGCAGTGATAGATTGTCCTCTGACATTCGGAACGGCGACTCTGGCATCGAGCGTGACGGCTGTTCCACGTTCAACCTCTGTCCCTGCACGAGGGGTTTGTATGGTGACAAGATCGCTATCGAGAAGATCACCTTGAGTCTGTGGACGGAAATCTCGATCAGACAACTCGTTTGTTGCTCTTCTAACTGATGTTCCAACAAGATTTGGCACTGTAGTTACGACGGGGCCGAGTCTCATTAAAGATTGGTGTGGAACATAGCTTCCAGCTGCTGGATTTTGCCCCCGAACGACGTCTTCTGAACGGGCAAGGGGCGTCGTGAGTTCGCTGCGAAGGTCGTAGTTGGAAGCAGTCTCCTGAGCACGACCTAGCGGTTGGCCAACCAGGTTGGGAACTTGCAGATGGAGTTCAAGGCGAACGGACTCGCCGATTGTCGCGAGTGTTCCGCCAACTGGTGACTGACTGACCACCTTGTCAGTTTGAAAGCTCTTTGTATCGGTGGTCCAGGAAAGTCGCTTCTCCTTCAACTGAGAGTCTGCTTCTTTCTGCTGAAGGTTCACGACATTGGGGACAATGACGCCAACTTTGACCTCAATGTTTGATCCGATGGATGCAAAGGAGCTTGCAGACGGAGATTGTTGAATCACCACATCATCCGTTGCAGCGAGATCCGGCTTTACAAGTTGAAAGCGATATCGAGCAACTTCTGCACTGGCTTGGTTGACTGAGTGCCTGCTTAAGTCTGGAACGCGACGGGCCGCATCTACCTCAACTTCAGATCCGGCTTTAACCCAGTTTTTGGCGTTAGGAATACTGCCGCGAATTTTGTCGTCATTGAAATAGCGGGGAGCATCCGCCAATTGGAGATCAAATGAATTGAGCAGCTTCTCACCTTCGGCGACAGAACGGTCAGTGACATTTGGGACGCGAACCTCGTCTGGTCCGGCACTCATTGTTACGAGTGGCTCACCGTCGGGAATTGTCGGCTTTTGTGATGGCTTCGGAGCACTTGGCTTACCAGGCGTTGACAGCGTTGAAGATGGTTTCGGTTTGACTGGAATTTTGAGGGCTGCGGAAAGCAGGTTCTGCCAGTCGGGGCTATGAGGCTCATCTGATACGACTGCTACGTTGCCTCCTCCAGAGGTTGGAACGATCAATAAATTGGGAAGTGGATCGAAACGATCTTGTCCGAAGAGCCAAAAAATTCCACGTATGGCAAGATCGTCAGCAAAACGGCCGTTGCGATTGCGGTCCAAGAGTGTTCGGCTCCAACGAGGCTCAGCGAAAGCGACAAGATCCTCTGCGAGTCCTTGTCTTTTCGCGTCGTCGCTTGCGATGCCGAGTGACTTCATAATCGTTTCGGCGATCGGCGTCATGGTCTCGACAGTTGGAGACGTCGCTTGGAAAGGTACGGTAAAAGGCGTCTCAAAGGCCAGTTCTAACTGTTCTTCGTGCTCAGAGATACATGTTGAAATCGTCTTGCCGATGGGGCCTGGGAGGTCTGCCCAGTTTGGTTGCTGTAGAAGCGATTCAATGAGCAATCGAAGTGATCCTGCGGCGCGATTTCGCTCTGCTGTCCGCATGGGAGAGAGATTGACTCCGAGTTTGGCTGTGACTGGAATCGTCACGGACTGCTCTGCAATCGCGGCATCAATCCCTGCTCGACTGAACAAACTCGTCAACTCACTATCATCCAACAATGGGGAATTGCTTGTGAGTTCCCGATCCATCATTGCGAAATCGAGATCGTCGCCGGTGTCGATCGGTCCTGCGAGATCTACCAAATCAGGAAGAACATCGTCCCCTTGATTCTCCAATGTCACTAGAACGTTTGTTCCAGCCAGAGCGAATGTATTCGCAGGAACGCCCTGACGAATCACGATGCTTTGCTCCTGCCCGGCAGGAGACTGAGTTCGAAAAGTCGAATCGTCAACAAGCTTACCCTTGAGTCCACTTTGAGCGAGACGTTCAATCGCTTCAGCGTACGGAAGGATAACGACTTCTGGAACTAAGACTGTGCAGTCGACAAGAGCAGGTGCCGCCTCAGCGCCAGCAATTGCTTTCGCATCAACAGTGTTGCCCACTTGAACGGCCGAAATCACATTCGAAATCGAGTTGTCGACATTACGAATACGAATCGCTGTGTACTGTCTGTCTGCCCCCAATGACGTAGGAAGGAGTACCCTTAATGATGCCTGTCCTTCGTTTACGTAAACATCGAGCCAACGCGGACCATCGGTGGCATTCTTAGGTAGTGGCTTCCAGGATCCGCCGTTGATTGCATACTCAGCGAAGAATCCCGGTAAAAGGTTCTCAACAGGAATCATCACGACAGGCCCATCAGGGATACTGTCATAGCGATGCGAGACGAGTTCAGTCTTGAGTTGAGGTGTTGGCAGATCAAGCCGGTAATATTGGGAGTTCGTTGACGCTGCAGTCTCTAACCACAGCGATCGGGTCCCCGGAGTCAGGTTTTCGAGCAAATCGTCAACGGTTTGACTGATTGAAACATTCCCATCACCGACTTCCCCCTTTAGGATCGCCGTTTGGGGAGCAAATGGTTGATAGATCAAAAACTCAGGAGCCTTTGATGTTCCGTCATATTGAAACGGAAACGTTAACTGACTGATTCCAGTTGCCCAATCGACTTTGACGTTTGGTTCCGTGATAAACGATGGCTTCTTCTCGCCCAGTGATGGACCGAACTGAGCAGTATCAAGAATTTCAATGTGATCTTGGTTCAGCCATCCGTCCAGAACCGATCCATTTGCAAATACTCGCACTTTATAGTGGGGAACTTGTACATCGCGGATCCGCAAGACTTCGCCTTGGTTCAACTTCATAAGGACAGTGGTCCCCAATCGGAGTTCTGCCAAGTGCGTTTTAACTCGCAGGTATTTTTCCATCTGTTGCCCTGGCAACAATGAGTCTGCGACAGGTTTCTCCGCAGGAGCAACTACACGCACGGAAGGTACAGCAGGGGATGCCGTTGCGACGACTTCTTTGGTGTCTCGCTTATTGACCCAGATCTGTCGCGTTTCGTTGTTTACTGGGGCGGCAATCATCAGCCAGTCCCCGTTGGTTCGAATCACTTCGAAGCGTTGTCCTTGGCTGACAGTTCCTACGATCTGAGACCCTGCGTGCAGATTCGCTTTGGGAACAGTAATCTCGATCGTAATAGCAGGAGTTGGTTGAGCCACCGCCTGTGAACAGAAAGCGATGCTGCAGGCGAATGTCAGTACAAGTCTCTGCAGGCGATTCATTAGTCGCACCTTGGTCGTCATCATGCCGTCGGTTGTGGTGTGGCTGGTTGCGATATCAGCAGCATTCATTAGCGCACCTGCCCATTTCGCAGTTCAACCCAACCTTGTCTGGGAGTGCCGGACTTAGTGAGCTCAATTCGTGCCCATCCACTGCGTTCTTCTAGAACAGAATACTGTTCACCACGTCGCAGTGTTTCAATCGTCGCTGATCCTACCTTAACAGCCGCAGATGCAGCAGTGATCGTCAGTGTTTTCTGCGGGGAAACGGCCGGGGATGGAGCCACTTGACTGGACGGTTCATTTGAGAGTTCGGCCTCTCTCACCCAACCATTCAATGTTCGGTTTCCTTCCTTTGCCTCAATCTGAATCCAACCAGACCTTCGGTCTTTGACGGTTACGCTTGTCCCTTTGGAAAGCGTGCCAACTTGCGTCGAGCCACTCATCACCTTCGCAGATGCCGTTTGGATCTTAGGTGCGTTTTTCTGGTTGACTTCCCCTGTCGGACTGAACACGAACTGGAAGCGTCCGATTCGATCCGCTTGATAGATTCTCTTACCATCGTGTTCGTCGACAAGCCACAATGGGGCATCGGCGTAACGTAGATAGCGTCGGTTCTCAGTGTTCCCGCTGATGCGTAACTGCGACGCACGCAGAAGCATTCCTTGTTCATCACGCGGGGTGAGCTTGCCGTGCGCTGGTATCGTGAACGTCCCCTTTCTCGATACCAACTTCCCCCCAACAGAGGTGCGGTATTGAAGAGTGGCAGTTAACGACTCTGGGGTTTCGTTTTGAAGTTCGACGATTCTCTCCGTGAAATTCCGTTTTCCTGTTAAAGGAGTAATTGTGTACGTGTATGTCTGCATTTGCTCATCATAATAAGCACGTGCATTTTCAAGCTGAGGATTGCGATCAATCAGTGGGAGCGCTTTATCGCGGAACTCATCCCAAGTGTCGCCAACTTCACTTTCCCCCCAGAATTTCACCCAATCAGCTTCGATCGGGTTGCCAGATGAATCTTTCACAAGCACCGTCGATTTCGGAGGCAAGGATACCTTAATTGGTGTCCCACGATTCGGCTTCCACTCTGATTCGATTTTGTTCTCTTTCCTTACGTCTGTGCGAAAATAGACCCACGTCGTGATCTGATCTTCTGTTGAGTTCTTGATGGCGAATTGCTTCAAATCGAATTTTTGGCGTCCTTCGATATCCGCATCTGGAAAGAACCAGCGTACTCGTCTGATGATCTCATCGCGGGCAAGTTGGACAGCGTCAAACTCGGACCCATGCTTCAGATTGGGAAGATCGATTTTTACTTTCGGCTTCGGGGCAGTCACACCAGTTAACGTCACTTTGACTTTTTTGAAGTCAGAACCACTCGAGCGTTTAGGTGGGCGACTTTCGTCGGAAGAGATGACGGATGTGAAGCCGCTGACCTGAACTGGAAACAACAACACTCCATCTTTGTTGTCATTCTCCAGTCCTGAAACACAGAGTGTAAAGCGGAAACGTAGCTCAGAGTGATTGCTGAGCTTGCGTTCAACGGATTTAAGACTCCCGGCTTGCCGCACTTTATCAACGCTGACCTTTTCAATTGATCCCGCCAAACTCTCAAGGGCTTTAACGCGATCCTTCTCTTCCTGAGATGGATCTTGTCC
>JBEBTF010000211.1:0-6908 GCA_040393865.1 Planctomicrobium piriforme
CCTGATGATCCAAGCTGGGTAAAGCTGCCAGTTCAAGGACCTCCCGTTCCGATTCGAACCTTTGGACCGGGCGGGATTGTGAATGTCAGTCCCGGGGGACTCGTGATGCTCAGCCCGCCGCAATAAAACGCAGCACAGCAACTGTCTTTTATCGTGACGAGCATTAGCAAAGGAGACCGCTTACGGCGGTCTCTTCTCGTTTAGAGCATTTTAAGAACTCTTGCGGCGTCTCTTGGCGCGCGGCATTTCGCTTTTCTTCTTTCGAGGAGATTTCAGCCTCATCCCTATCATGAAGGCTGCTACGCGGCGACGGGAGAGACCGATACGGTCTAAAGATGTCGGGAAAGAAGCTCGATCAACTCCGGGCCCGTTCGCCCTTGGACACAAATCGCTTTCTTGGAGTTGGTCTCCCCACTAACAACGGTGATTTGCGATTTCGCGACTCCAAGAACATCGGCGAGAAGCTTCACAATCTCCTGATTGGCTTTCCCCTTCTCTGCCACCTGGGTGACTGCGACTTTCAAGCGTTTGTCATGGACGCCAGTAATCGCATTGCGACGAGCTCCCGGTTGGGCCTGCACTGCGATGATGACTCCACCATCGACCAGACGCATCTCGATGCCTTCCGCTGGGGAAGTCATATCAGCTCCTCGCATCCGTCGAAGATGGCACTGCCGACTCGAATCAGAGTCGCCCCTTCTTCAATCGCAATTTCGAAGTCCCCACTCATCCCCATCGAGAGATGCGAAAGCGGATTCTCTTTGGTTGCAAGCCGATCGCGCAGTTCACGCAAGCCTTGAAACGTCTCCCGAACGATCTTTTCGTCATCTGTGAGTGGAGCCATCGTCATCAGCCCGACGATTTGCACGACAGAATCGGTGCTCAGGTTCTCCAGATAGGCCTGAACCTCGTCAGGGACGAAGCCCCCCTTCGACTCTTCGCCAGAGACATTGACCTGCAGCAGGACTTCCGGACGAACACCGGATTCATGTGCGACCTGCTCGACTTTTTCGAGTAGACGCACAGAGTCGATGGAATGAATCAGGCAGGTTTCAGGCAAGACGCTTCGCACTTTATTGCGTTGAAGCTGCCCGATGAGATGCCAGTGAGGACTCGCAGACGGTCGATCACGTCTGGCCTGAACGGCCCGATCAACCAGTTGTTGCGGGCGGTTTTCACCAAGGAATTGATGCCCCAGATCCAGAAGCGCGAGCACTGCAGGCCACGGAGCATACTTGGTCACAGCGATCAGACTGATTTCATCAACCGATCGATCGGCTCGAACAGCGGACTCTACGATCCGGTCATGAACCGACTTCAGGTTACCCGAGAGACGCAAATGCAGCGGAGTCTGTGACATGAGATCCGATCGGCGGAGCACACTCCGACATTTCAGGAAGGAAAACATTCGCCAGCCGCCAGAGCATGGTTTCTGGAGCAAGTCCAGAAAAGATGCTGCGTTTCTGGCACGCGACATTCAGCCATTCCTCTAGCGAGAAGACTGCTTCGCGGCCATATGGTAGACCGAATCGGTCTAGGGAAACTATGGTCAGGCTGGCAATATTTTGACCTGAAATACGTCAGATCGCAAACTCAGACGCCTTGCAGCAGCGTCAACTCAGATGAGACCAGCCGTTATGCGCCTGGTCGAACCCGAGTGTATTCCGTCAGAACTTCATAAAGATCTTCCGGAATCTGAACGCCGTCATCAGAAAAATCACGCAGCCAGGTTTTATGCCTGCGGGTGGCGTCATCCAGAATCTGCATCAGTTCGCCAAACGGGATTGTCATTGTCGGAGGCAACGTTGCAGTTGACTCGTCCCCGTTAAAAATTCGTAGTCTTGGTCGCATAGTGAATCATCCTTGATTCTCAAAGCAACGGGGATGGACAAACTCACAGTCGAGACTGCCGATGCCCACCACGCATTGGCACAAAATTCAGTTGAGATACTCATCCAAAAGGGCGAATATCACATTGCATTAACGGATCAAGTGACAGAGTTGAAACTGTTCCCTGAACCGGATTGCCCTGCGTTATAACTTTTATCGGCAGGTTTGTACCTGTCGCTTGAATGCCGACAACCGGACTTGCTAGTTCTTGTCGGAATTTCAGGACTCTTCGGAACTTTCTAACTTTCCCTCAAGTTACTCCGGTCGAATTCCGGCCAGTCGTGTCTTCACTTTTCTCAATGCCAAATGCGCCTTCGGCAGGAAATCCGTGACAAACCCGGATAGCACCAACCTGAACACCTGCCCTACCATTGCACGAGCTGAAGCCAACCGAAAAATGGGGAATACTCCTTTCCAGAGCACCAAAAACTCTTGGAAAACCTCGGAAACCACCAATATTGTTGGACAGGACCAGTTTGGGCTACGATGTCTCCTTCTCAGGTCTCGCAGTCGCCATTCCTCGCAGTAATGCCCACAGTGTGGCACAACCGATGTTCGGCAGACTGGACAGCCGGAAGATTGAACAGACTGTCATGAACAAGAATGAATGTGTCGATTCCGCAGGTAGCCGGGTCGACACCGATTCATGACAGAAGTCGCCTGCCCTGTCGCGTCAGGCCCTTCCTGATGCGTGCAGTTCCATAGGTTCGTTCCCGCCCAGAAGACGAACATGTGGAATGAGACCGAGTTGAAAATATTGACGTTGTTATGTGGCAAGGATGGGTATGGCTGTCGCCAGCAAGAATGAATCAAGTTACGTCGCCGATGACATCGAAGTCCTGGAAGGACTGGAGCACGTTCGGAAGCGACCATCCATGTATATTGGAGGTGTCGACTCGCGAGGGTTGCACCATCTGATCTGGGAAATCGTCGACAACTCGGTCGATGAATACCTCGCCGGGCACTGCAATGAGATCACAGTCACATTGCATAAAGACCTGTGCTCAATCACCGTGGAAGACAACGGGCGTGGGATCCCTGTCGACATTCACAAGAAGACAGGCAAGTCGGCACTGGAAGTGATTCTCTCGACCCTTTACGCCGGGGGAAAATTCTCGGAGAAGAATTACCTGCGCAGCGGCGGGTTGCACGGGATCGGTTCCTCAGCGGTGAACGCCCTTTCCGAAACACTGATCGCCACAGTCTGGCGTGACGGCTTTGAATGGCGACAGCGTTTCAAACGAGGACGCGCAACAACCAAGGTTGAAAAGGTCCGGCCATTTCGGGGACACGGAACCTCGATCTTCTTCAAGCCAGATGATGAAATCTTTCGGCGGGTTCAATTCAACCCAGAAACGATCCGGCAGCACCTCGAAGACATTTCTTACGTCCACGGGGGGTTGAAGATCACCTTCATTGATGAAGGCAAAAACGAGAAAGTCCTGCTGCACCACCCTGCAGGGATCGCGGACTTCCTCACCAAGATCATTCAGGATGACAAACGAAAGTGTATCCACGAGCAAACCTTCGCCGTCGAGAAGGACGAAGGGAAAATTCGTGTTGAAACCGTTCTGCGCTGGACAGAGTCGACTGACGAAAACATTCGCAGCTATGTGAACGGAATTCGAACTCGCGGCGGCGGGACACATGAATCCGGGTTTCGCGCCGGGATCGCCAAAGCAGTCAAGAACTTCATGGATGTTCATGACATCAAAACCAAAGGATTGACGATCACGCCTGACGACATTCGGGAAGGGCTGGTCGGCATCATTTCGGTCTTCCACAATGACCCGATGTTTCAGGGTCAGACGAAAGACCGGTTGAACAATCCAGAGATGGCTTCCATGGTCGACAGCATGGTTCGCGTCGCACTGGAAGCATGGCTCAACAACAACCGAACCGTTGCCGACGCTGTCATCGGACGAATCATTCTCGCTGCACGAGCACGGGAAGCGAGCCGCGAGGCCGTCAAAGAAGTTAAACGCAAGTCAGCTGGGACACGTCGCAGCAACCTGCCCGGCAAACTCCTCGACTGTCGTTCCGAGAAACCTGAAGAGTGCGAACTCTTTATTGTGGAAGGTCAATCGGCCGGTGGAACGGCAGCCAGCGGTCGGGATTCGCGAATTCAGGCAGTCCTTCCCCTCAAGGGAAAGATTCTGAATACAGAGTCCCTTGCACTGGGCAAAATTCTGCAGAATCAGGAGGTCAAAGACCTCGTCGAAACATTGGGAACCGGAATCGGCCCCAACTTCGATCCCCACAAATTACGTTATCACCGCATCATCCTGCTGATGGATGCCGACAGCGATGGATACCACATCAGTACCTTGCTGCTGACGTTCTTCTTCCGGCACATGCGAGAATTGATTCAGCAAGGTCGGGTCTACCTGGCGCAACCTCCTCTTTACAAGATTGAGATTGGAAAAGAGCGGTTCTACGCCAGAGACGACGCCGCAAAAGAAGAGATTCTGGCCGGAATTCCCGCGAACCGGACATTCGATGTGCAGCGGTTCAAAGGTCTCGGTGAGATGAACGCAGACCAGTTGAAGGAAACGACCCTTCATCCGGAAAAACGGGTTCTGCTGCGAGTCGACATTGAAAGTGCCGTCGAAGCCGATGCCATCTTTGCCCAGCTGATGGGGAAAGATGCTTCGGAGCGATATCGCATCATCATGGATGAAGCCGGAGAAGTCGACGACATTGACGTCTGAGACAACATTCGGAGTCTGTTCGACACCTTACCTGACTTCAAACGAATCGTTTATTCCCCGAGGTCAAGCAATCTCCCTCGGACGGCGTTGGTCCCGGAAGCAACCGCTTCTTTGAAAGAGAATCTGCACGATGCAAACGTCACCTTCGTCGTCCGAACCTGCTCACAAGTCCGTCTATCGCGACCGCTCATTCTGGGGGATCACCGCCGCCCAGTTCTTCACCGTTTTTAACGACAACTTCTATAAACAGATCGTCCTGTTTGTCTGTGTTGCGGCCGCCGCAGCTGGCGATTCTGCCGGACTACAGGGACAGGCGACAATCATTTTCTCGCTGCCGTTTCTGTTGATGTCCGGATTCTGCGGATATCTCTCAGACCTTGTCAGCAAACGGACCATCATCCTGATCGCCAAGATCTCCGAAATCGTGATCATGGGGATCGGGCTCTTTGGCTTCCTGACGTTAAACATTCCGTTTCTGTTCTTCGTGTTGTTTCTGATGGGAGTTCACAGCGCTCTGTTTGGCCCGGCCAAATATGGCATCCTCCCGGAGCTGTTTACCGACCGCCAGTTGCCAACGGTGAATGGCCTGTTCCAGATGTCGATGTTCATTTCGATCATCCTGGGACTCGCCAGCTCTGGGATTGTGAAGACTTATCTCAACCCGAATCCGGTTCCTGCAGCGAACGTGGCTCAGGCAGCCGTTGAGGCCCCTCCACAAACCGCTGACGCTGCTGCGAATGTCGCGGTTCAGGCCGCCGCCGGCAATCCGGGAGCAATCTGGATGGCATCCCTCATCTGCATCGCACTTGCAGTGCTGGGATTGATCAGCGCAACATTCATTCGCAAGACGCCTGCCGCGAAACCAAAGATGAAGTTCGATCCTTCAGATTTGATTCTGAACAAAGAAACCCGAAAGGTTCTCTGGAACAATCGTCCACTCCTCGCTGCGCTTGTTTCCACCTCTGTGTTTTGGGCCACCGGAGGACTCGTTTATCCACAGGCAATCAATGAAGTCGGGCTGCTGCAACTTGGACTCTCGGAAGCAATGACCGGCCTGATGGCAGCCGGCACCGGACTTGGAATCGCAGTCGGATGCATCATCGGCATGCTCCTTTCGAAAGGGAGATTCAATGCCCGACTTGTCCGTCTCGGAGCCATTGGAATGTTCGCCGGGCTGATTCTTCTGGCCTTACCGGGTTTCAAACCGAACTCAACACTGCTTGGCGCAACGGGGACCGCTCTCGGCCTCGTCTGGCTCGGAATCTGTGCCGGGCTCTACAGCGTTCCGTTGCAAGTATTCATTCAGGCCCATGCCCCAGCAGAGCATAAGGGGCGGGTGATCGGGGCAATGAACCTTTCGAACTGGATCGGGATCTTCTCGTCTGGTGGGATCTTTCTCGCCATCAACCCAATGCTGAAGTCAAATGGGTTGCCTCCGAATCTGCTGTTTGGCGTGGGAGCGTTCTTCCTGCTGCCTGTCGTTCTATTCTATTGGCCGAAATCCGAAGTCTATTCAGACAAAGGACTCCCGGTGGTTTCGCCAGATTAGACCGTTTCGGTCCCCAACGCCGAAGCATCTGCGCGGAAGATGCCGTACGAATGGCAACATTGATCAGCGAAAACTCATTTCGCGGAAAAGGACGGCCAGACCGATCTTGACCCCGTAAACTCGACACTCAAGAATTGAATAGATCACGTTTTTCACAACTCCCACATCTGCATTCTGTTCCGAAGACCGGCGTTCAGGCCGAATTCACATTGTTCGACAGAATGACTGTTTGTGAGAGCGGGCCACTGCCCGACTGAAAACTCATCCTGTTCCTTTCCAGAGTGACACCGCTGATGATCGCGCAGCTTGTTCCTTTCGACGGTTCACAGCCCATCTCGATTATTCGAGACGTGACACTTGTGGGACGAAAGGAAGGGATTTGTGATGTCATCCTGCAGAGTTCCAGCATCTCGAAGCTGCACTGTGCCATCGCCAAAACCGACGGATTGCTGTTCTTTCGAGATCTGGGAAGCACAAACGGAACCAAGGTGAATGGACAGCGCGTCATGCGTGGCGCCCTCCTGCCAGGTGACGAACTCAGCTTTGCCAACGTGAGATTTCGCGTCCATCTCGGTCCGGGAAAACCACAGGTGAACCATACGGACCGCACCGAAGAGATCGACAATCCACTACAAAGTCACCTTCAAATCAATAACGAGTTCAACTTTGTCGAACATGGCGACGTGATGGACTCCAAAGATTAGATAGTATCGGTCTCTCCTGTGACCGTGCAGCAGCCTTCCCGATCGGGAAGAGAC
>JBEBTF010000212.1:0-6898 GCA_040393865.1 Planctomicrobium piriforme
TGAGCCAGGGCGGACTCTAACAACGCCAGTTCACGCAAGCCTTCTGACCCGCCGTAGGTTTGAATCTGTTCATGATGTGATTCCAACACATCTTCCAGCGTTAAGAACTCAATCATTTTGGCCCCCAAGCGGTTCTACTCTGCGAGTTTCTTAAACACCTTCTTGTAACGAGCATTGACCCGCTGACGAGAAGTTCGAACCTTCTTCTTGTGCTGGTCTGCTTCGGCAGGAGCGATGGTCATTACACGGCCATCCGTAGAGATCTCCAACGGCGACTCCGGATCGATCCTGAGCAGTTCCAGAATGGGTTTGTCGATGACGAGAGCCCAACTGTTTCCGTGTTTGACGAGGTGCTTGATCACTTCACCAACTCCAAGTCCTGAAATTATGTACTAACAATGTATTTACATTGTGACACTCCTCTCAGATAGAGACAATGTCGTTTCCGGGCAACGCAAATACACCACCCGAAAAAATGGTGCTGAATTCTTCGTTTCACGATGCGACTCAAAGCATGCTTTGCCCGCAGATGGCACTGATCGCTGATAGCCGTTCTCTGTGCCTAATCACCTATTCTAAAAAGACTTACGAACCATGGCTTGTCTCATTGCGATTCGAGGCAACAATGGAGGGGTGCACTGAGCTTTATCAGTTGTTTTCGCTGCGCATAACACTCTGGCGGCCTGAATTGCAGTGGCCGCGTCAAATCGTCTCAAAGTGTGAAAGGTTCAGCGACATTCGAAAGGAGAAGTCTTCATGCATTCGGTACAGGAAGCCCAGGAAGTCACCATTCAATCGATCAGCCCTGAATTCGTGAATCTGGGTTGGGAAGGACTGGTCAAGATCCAGGGAACAGGATTCGACAAGTACAGCTTCGCGACTTTCAACGCAGCGACTCCGCAAGTCGTGGATCGAAGTGAGTCACAGATTGTCGTGGAGATTCACCCTGATCTCACGGCAAACCCAGGTCGCATCGCCGTCAAGGTTCACACGATTGAATCTGGAGCAAGCAATGAAGTTGCTTTTGTTGTGAAAGCATAATCCTTGATCATCGACGTGAAGTAGGCGAAGCCGAGGAAACCCCTCGGCTTCTCTCGTATACCGGCCTGCTCTTTTCGGAATCGAATACAGGATCGCAATCGTCCGGTCGCAGCAAAGTCCGACACATCGCACACATCTCTGCGAGACGTTATCGCAAAGATTAATTGCGTAACTTCTCAAAGAGTCGTTTCACTACTGGTGTTTGTCGTTCAAAAATGGCCCAGAACATCCAACTCAACGCTACAAGAAATGTAAGAAGCGATGTAAAGACACCAAACTCATAGAGACTAAATTGCGTGCTTTCAGAATGATAAAGCGAGGCGCCAATTAACACGACAAGAGGAAAATGCATCAAGTACAAAGAATAAGAGAGATCCGACAATTTGGTCAAAACCGTCGTCACTGCCTTTCCAAGACTCGTCACATCGGGATTAGGCCAGCGAGCCAACACAACACAGAGGAATGCAAACGTCGCCCCAATCATAAACTCACTGGAGACATGAAGTATCAGCTGCATTCGCGTCGACTTGGAGTAAATTAGAGAAGCCATAAAAAGCAGCGACGAGACCAACAGCAAAAGGTATCGTTTTCTGAACTCCAATTTTTGCGAAGCAGAAAAGGCCAGCACTCCCATCAGAAAAATGCAGAACCGGTGTATGATGTTGTGAGGCAGCAAGAAGAACAGCGAAAACACAACTGCGTACCATAGCCTCGAGATCTTCCTGCCCGGCGTTCCGCAAATTCCTAACATTAGTGCGAGGACAGGGAACGCGATATAATACCAGAACTCATTAGCTAAACTCCAAAGCGGTCCGTTGGTACCAAAGACGGGGACTGCAATCGTCTGCAGAAAGAACAGGTTGCCGAGAAAGGTGACCCCGGACAATGAGTATCCTTCTCTCCCGGACGTCGGCCCGGAGTTCCATCTGTCTCGATAAGCCCCGGTCAGCACCTCCGGAAAAAACTCTGTGATCACGGAGTCGATCAACACAGTAAAAACCAAAGCTGGCAGCAAGACGGTCCACAGCCGAGACAAGCGAGCGATCAGGTAACTTGTCCATTGAAAAGCGTGGCCGGCCCTGAGTACTGCTCCTCCGACGAAGAAGCCACTCAGCACGAAGAAAACCATCACCGCCTGATGACCGAGAGACGTGCCGAAATAGAATATCGACTCCAGATAAGTCGGGTTCTCGATCTCCCGAAAGTCTCGATAGACAGCTGCTCGAAGATGTCCAGCACAGACGACGAGTGCACTGATTCCCCGAATTCCGTCAAGGTAGACCATCCGCTTATTTATCATGGCAGATTCATTTCAACTTCGAGATCTACGAAGCAGAAACAAATTGAGGGTGGTAATCCGCTATCAGCGTAGATCCCCACCCTCAACTGTTTTGTGCAACTTTGTATCGGAACCAATGCAAGATTCCGTTTAATCCCGTTTTTGCAAATCGGCGATCTGCCGTCGAATCTCTCGAATCAGTTTGAGCTGCATCAAATGCAAACGCTCGAGACCTTCCAAATCACTTACCAGCTGCTGAAGCGGCTCGATTGGCTTCTCAGCTGCTGGTCGACTGGCCCGTTTCACTGGATTTTTCTGTTTCGCATTCACGTCTTGATTCAATCAGCTCCTGCTTGCCCACTGGTGAATACTAGAGAGCGATTTCAGTCTGACCAGCCTCGAAATCCCCCTCTCTCTAAATCCAGTTTTGACTCTTCCCTGAGTCCATTCTTCTTTTCGCTTACGATGCAAACTTGCAACAAAATCACCCCGAAAGCAGCACACCTGTGAGTGATTCCACTCCACTCAAAAATTCAAGAATGCGCAGCCGAACGAAAACTCTTTTCTTCTGGCAACTGGACACTCAGGAGCCTCAAACAAAGCGCAGTGGGAATACGAATTCCAACTTGCTATGCTGGCCCAAGTAGATGCAATTGAATTACAATCACGAGTTAAATTCAGTCCTCGAAGCAACCAGAACACCGATCAACACGATGGCCAAAAAGAGATTTCTCGTAACGGGGGCATCCCGCGGCATCGGACGGGGATGTGCAGTCCAACTGGCACGCTCAGGTGCCGACGTCGTAGTGAATTATCGTTCGCACGCCGAAGAAGCAGAGGAAGTCGCCAACGAGATTCGAGCACTTGGACAACGGGCGCTCATCGTTCAGGCGGACGTCTCGAATTCTGATGAAGTCGACGCGATGGTCCAACGCGTTGTCGAGGAATGGGGCGGGATCGACGGGCTTGTCTCTAACGCGGCTTACAGTGATCGCGAGCGGATGGTCAATGCGGATCTGGAGGGGTTCCGCAAAACGATCGATGTCAGCATGTGGGGAGCCTTTTACGGGGTCCGCGCTGCCTCGCAACAACTGGTTAAACAGGGAACCGGCGGCTCGATTGTCGTAGTCAGTTCCCCTCATGCCGTGATCCCGTTTCCGACTGCAATGGCCTATAACATGGCCAAAGCGGCTATCGACCATATGGCGCGGACTGCGGCGATTGAACTCGCCAGACACCGAATTCGTGTGAACATTGTTCATCCAGGCTGGATCGATACCCCCGGAGAACGAAAGTTCTTCACTGATGAACAACTTGAGCAGGGTGCAAAGGGGATTCCCTGGGGACGCCTTGGACAGCCAGAAGAAATCGGACGCCTCGTCAGCTTCATCATGAACGACGAATGCGACTATATGACCGGAAGCACCGTTCTGATGGACGGCGGCATCAGCCTGCCATGGTGGTCAAATCGCGATGAAGGAATGCAATAACCTCTATCGCACAGTATTGGCGTCGGCGGAGTTCGCATTCTGAAGAGTCCTAAAATCTGGTCTGTTCAGATGAAAAATTCACGTCATGATGAACTTGCGAACACAGAATTCCTGAACGAATCAGGCACCCTTGATAACGAAACAGATCGACGGTGCGGCCCTCGGGTATGTGAATTTTGTCTTTGAATGCTTTTCAGAAAATCGAGAAATCAAAAATGGCTCCACAATTTCGACTCGGAAAATCTTCATCAGCTAACTGGGGACGTGGCTCAGCTGCTGTCGCCACCTGCAGCCTCGCATTGATGCTCGGGTGCCCAAACACCGGCGAAAGCTATCGTGAACTGGGACATAAGGACGATGTCACGAACACTGCCCCAGCTGGCCATGAGCATCATCACGATCTCGGACCACACGGTGGACACCTCATCGAAGTCGGCAAGCATCACGCCGAAGTCACAGTTGGGCCAGACCGCGTTGTCACCGTTTATATTCTCGGTGGCGATGCCAAAACTGCTCAGCCAGTCGCTGACGCGAAAGCTTCCCTGCACTTGCACGTCGGGAAGGACGAAAAAGAAGTCGCTCTGACCGCTTCCCCACTGGAAGGCGAAACCGACGGCAAGACCAGCCGCTTCATCGCTGCTGCTGAACTCGTTCCAGAATCAATCAAGTCGGCTGAAGACCTGGAAGGCGAAGTCATTCTCGTGATTGGCGAAGAAAAATCAGTCGGAAAGATCACCCATGATCATGACCACGACCATGATCACGATCATGACCACGACGAAAAACCAGCCAAGAAGTAAGACCCGTTTGGTCTCTCAGGTGGCCGCCCAGCAGTTTTCCCGATAGGGAAGTGACTGAAATCTGCTCGACAGGCGAAAAGCGGAACCCTGCGCGCCAGAGCCCCTGCCGGATTTCTGGAAATGCTCTGGTCACGGTAAGCTGATAAGCAATGAGGTCGGAATTCACCAACAATGAATTCCGACCTCTTCCGCATTCATGGCCTGTGAAGTTACAGCCAGACAATCGATCTCCCATGTGCTCTCCCCTTTCACCCAGTGTCACTCCATGAGACGGAATATTGGCGAATGCCTGTTAGAGCTGGTGCAAGGCAGCATCGTTACGGAAGCCGTCGATGTCATTGTGAACGCCGCGAACCGCCATTTGATTGTCGGCTCCGGGGTGGACGGAATGATTCATCAGGCAGGTGGACCAGCGATTCTTGAAGACTTGCGACGGACTCATCCCAAGGGGTGTCCGGAAGGGCAATGCGTTGTCAGCACGGCAGGTCAACTTCCCGCAAAGTTTGTCTTTCATGCGGTCGGCCCAAGCTGGCAGGGGGGCCGAAAAAAGGAACGTGACCTCCTGCAAAGCACGTATCTCCATTGCCTGAAGCTGGCAACTGAACAGCAATGTCGATCAATCGCGTTTCCGGCAATCAGCACCGGTGTCTTTGGTTATCCAATGGACCGCGCCGCGAACGACTCACTGGAGACCGTCATCAACTTTCTCAAGATTCATCAGACCCCTGCTCTCGTCCGATTCGTTCTCTTTGGGCCAGGTGCCTATGGCGCATTCAGTCGCGTCCTCAACGAATTGCTTCCTGAATCCTGAGCTAAACTCGACAAAGCAAAAGAGCCGCGGAACCCACAACACTCAGGTCGTGGACTCCGCGGCTTGAGCATTCAGCCGTCCATTTGGGCAGGACTACGGAACGTTGCTGTAGTCAATGACCACAGTTGACTGTTCAGCCTGAGACTTCAGTGCAGCGGTGAAGATCGCGTGAGTCTGAGCGGCTTCCTGTGGTGTTGCACAGTAGAACGGTTGCTTCATGCCTTCGCGTCCGTTGACCACTTCATCACAGAAGGCGGCCCACATTTGCAGAATGGAATCACTGAAGCCAAACTCAAAGATTCCGCCAGTAATCACAGGGTAAGCAGAGACGTGTGGAACGTCGACTGTATGCCATGCCTGAGGCCCGCCGCTCGTGTACGGCATGGACGACAACTGCTTTGGTTGCTGAGTCGTGAATCGGGCACTGAACTCAGTTCCATAAATGTTGATGAACCAGCTGTTCGCATGGCCCGGCGCAATCCGTTTGGTTGAGACAACCATCGGGAATTGCTGTGAACCGGTGTCAACTTCACAGGCGAGCGTTGCGTTGTCCCATGTTTCACAAGGAACGAGCTTCCCGTCTGCCCCTGGACGATGAGTCATGACGTTCGACAGCAATGCTCGAACGTTCTTTGGACGCCAACCGGCTCGCAATGGAACATGTAATGGGTGCATCCCCAAATCGCCCATGCAACCGTATTCGCCGTTGACGGCAATCATACGCTTCCAGTTGATCGCTTTGTTTGGATCAAGGTCGCTTGAGTGCCAGAAACCAGCTTCGACTTCGATGATCTTGCCGAACTTGCCTTCGCGAATCCACTTGGAAATCTGGAATGCACCTGGGAAGAACGGAAGCTCTGATGAGCAGCGAACCAAAACGTTCGGGTTCTTGGCAATCGCTTCGTTGATCAGCTTATTTGCAGCCTGATCGATCCCGAATGGCTTTTCTCCCAACAGGTGTTTCCCTGCAGCAATAATGTCGCAGTACAGCTGAGCATGGAGGTTGTGAGGAACCGCACAGTAGATCGCGTCGATTTCAGGATCGGCCAGCAATTGCTTGTAGTCTGTCGTGACGGATTTGACCGAAGGAACTCGATCGACAAACCACTCTGTCGCACTCGGATTCGGATCGCAGACAGCGGTGATCACTGGTTCAACGTCCGTCTGAGCGAGGTGGCACCAACGCCCAATGGCAGAGGCGAATTCACGCCCCATCAATCCACAACCAATTAACCCGAATCGAACCTGGCGACGTTTGCTCATGGTAATGATTTCAAATGATTGACATTAAAGGAACTGAGATGAATCGAGATCGTGGAAGCCACCTGTTCCGGTAACTCCAAGATTCATCTGCAGATTGCGTTTCAATACGAGAAGTTTTTAGAAGCCGTACACGAAGAAAGTGAGCTTGATGACTCGTTCGCAACACGGCAACTGAGTGAGTTACCGTGTGCGAAACGAACCCGGATTCCGCTTC
>JBEBTF010000213.1:0-6897 GCA_040393865.1 Planctomicrobium piriforme
GAAACGCAACTCGCCGCGTGGCGGGAGCGTGGAAATTACTTTGCAAGGTGCTTTAATCCCCCGGATGCTGGCTTCAGAATTCCAGATTCAACAATTCCGGCCCAAATCGGTCTTCAGCGACTCACATCCGTCTTGCGGTGATGGGGCAAAGTGCGATATCACCCGGTTCCTCGCCTTAAAACCTTTCAAACTTGAGTCAAATTTTCAGTAAGTCCCCGTTTTTCTCAAAATGGGCGAAAACACGACTCTTCCACACTCGATTTAACTTGTGATGTGGCTCACCTTGGAGCGTACGATCATGGTACGATCTTTCATTCGAATTTTGATGACGGGCTTCTGTTTTTCCTCGCTGATGACAGTGAGTCAGGCAGCAGAGCAAACGTTTCCGTATCAGGCCGTGGTCGTTAAAGATCAGGCTGAAGTTCGATGCGGCCCAGGGACGCAGTTCTACCCAACGAGCCTGGCGAAGCTGAACGAAAACGTCACCGTCCACCGGCATGATCACGGCGGTTGGTACATGATTTCGCCTCCAGCAGGGAGTTTCAGCCTGATCGAAGCGGATTCCGTGCAGCGAGTCGGTGGTGATCGCGGCGTTGTCAGTGTCTCTCCAGGAAGCGGAAATCGCGGACGTGCGGTTGTTCGTATCGGGAGTCAATTAACAGACGACCACGCATTCTATGGCCGCCAGCTTGCTAACGGTGATGAAGTTCGCATTCTCGGAGAGAAGCAGATTCATACCGCGAAGGGGCTTGTCACAATGCTGAAGATTGCCCCACCTGCGCAAGAATTTCGCTGGATCAAAGGGGAAGGTCTGGTGCCTGTGAGTCAGCAGGTTCAGCAACAGATGGCCAGCGATCCGTATCAGGTTCCCCCACGTCATCGTCAACGACTTGCAGCAGAAGGCCGTGGCCCGATTGATACCCCTGTCGTTCCTGCTGTGGATCGAACGATGCTGGCCGATTCCAACAATGGGCCACGCTTGCAGGTTGCAGAACGTCCGTCGCTGGGCATGTCCGATGCTCCAGTTCAAGCGTATCAGGCAGAATCCGAATCAAGCATGATGACTGTCCGGTCAACTCCGATTCGAAGCAGTCAGGCCGATTTTGTCCGCATGGACGAGATTGATCGGGCCTATGAAGAGATGATGAAAAGAGACCCCCGTGATTGGGAGTTGTCCGGTATCATTCGAGATTATCAGGAACTTATTGCTCGGGCGCCTGCGAACGTCGCTTATCTGGCGCGTCAGCGTCTGGAAGTTGCTGAGAAACGGCAGCAGATCGCGAACCACTATCGCAATTTCGTTCGTGTCTCTGCTGAAACTGCCCAGCGGGATGCCGAGTTGCTTGCTCAGCAGGCGAGTCTACAGATGGCGTCCTCAGCTCAGGGTGGAGTCATGGAAGGCCAAGGCTTCGAAGGCCAATCTTTCGGTCCTGAAGCAATGGCAGGTCAGCAGTTTGGCGGCCCACAGTTTGGCGGCCCGCAATTTGGTGGTCAGCAGTTTGAAGGGCAGCAGTTCAATGGCCAGTCATTTGGTGCTCCATCGATGGAGGGCCAGACATTTGAAGGTCAGATGATGGACAGTCAGGCGTATGGGGCTCAGGGATCTGAAATTCAGATGATGAGTGGTCAAATGATGCCTGCACCGGATGCAAACGGAGTTCAACAGGTGGCGGGAGTCACTCCTTCTAACTTTGTGATGCGACCACAACCGACGCCCCCGGTTGCACTCAATCCAACAGGTGGAGTTGTCCCCGGTGCTGGCCCCAGTGCTGGCCCGATGATGGGACACAATCCAGCAGGGCCAACATTGCCTGGCATGCCTTCACAGTCCATGCAGATTCCAGGCGTTCCTGTACCGGGAATGCAAATGCAAGGCGGCCCACAGGCTGCTCCACAGGGAGAAAGTCCTGCTTTGAACGGAGCAGGGGTTCTTCACCGGATGCAGGGACCAGCAAACTTTCCGAATTATGCGTTAGTGACACCAGATGGTCGCTTGCTGGCGTATGTCACACCGCCGCAAGGAGTCGCAATTGATTCCTGGCTGGGCCAGTCCGTCGGCATTGTTGGCCAGCGGGGCCACGATGCGAGTCTCGGAAAAGATCACATTCACGCCACAAAGATTGTTCCTGTTCAATTGAGCCCTTAATCCTGCCCCAAACTTCGAACACACAGATGCTGAGAGCATGATGCTCTGGCAGCCTGTCTTCAATTGCAGTGCATCGCGGTAAAAAATCAGGGGAAGGGAGTCCCCTCAAATGGCCACACAGATTTTTCATCGCAACGATCTGAATCGTAATGGGTCTGGGGATCAGGTCTCGGAAGAATACGCCTCGGAACAATTGTCGCAGGCTGCCAGATTCGTAACGCACCTGCAATTGCAACTCGCTGAACTGGATCGACGCGAACAGCAGTTGAACTCGCAGATGGGGGCGCTCGTTGAGAAGCAACTGGCTGCCAAGCGAGAAGGACAGCAGCTTGCCGAAAAAATTGCGGCCGCGGAACGCAAGTTGAATGAGCGTGACCGTCAGTTGGCCGACAGTGAGAGCCGCCTTCGCGACCAGTCAGAATCACTTGCTCGGCAGGCGGAAGAACTGCGTCAACTGCAGGTACAGATTCATCAGGAACGTGCCAAGTTTGAACAGGAATCGCGCAAACAGGCGGTTCAGGACGATCAAACGCTGAAGTTGCTGCACCAGAAGGAGGCAGAATGCGCCAGACTCCTTTCTGAGATGCAACGGAACCAGCGCGCAGCTGAAACGACGCTGGAAGAGAAGTCTCAGGAAATCCAGCGGCTGCAGCAAGAGTGTCGCGTTCATCAGGACGAACTGGAACGTGAGCGAACACGAGTCGCTGAAGTTCAGCAGGAATACGCGAAGTTCGAACAAGAGACACGCCAGCGTGCCTCGCAGGACACCGAGACTCAGAGACTGTGGCAGTCCAAAGAGGCGGAGTTCTCGCAGTTGCTTGCTGATCAGCAACGAAGACAACGAGAAGTCGAAGACTCACTGGAGGAGAAGTCTCAGGAAATTCTCCGGCTGCAGGCAGATTTTCAGTCGCAACAGGCTGAACTCGAAGCGGAACGGGCGCGATTCGCTGCCGCACAACAGGAACTCGCCAGACTCGAAGCCGAATCTCAACTTCGTTTCCAGCAGGATTCTGAATCTCTGCAGCTTTTGCAGCAGAAGGAATCTGAGTACGCGCAGTTACTCGCCGAACAACAGCAACGTCAGGTCGAAACCGAAGCTGAGCTGGAAGCCAGACTGCAGCAGATTGCACGGCTTCAGGCGGAGTGTGACGCGCAGAAACTTGAACTGCAATTGGAGCGAGTTCGCTTCAACGAGGCTCAGCAGGAGTTTGAACAACGTCTGCGTGAGGAGTCGGAAACTCGAAAACAAGGAGACGCTGAACGACTTCAGTTGCTGACTGACCGCGAAAATCAGTTGAAGGGGGCAGAAGCATCTCTGTTTGAGCGTACCGGCGCGCTCGCCCAACAGGCAGAAGAGATTCGTGAACAGCGCGAAGCACTGCAGCAGGAACGACAATTTCTTGAACAGGAATTGCAACAGCGCTTCGCCGAAGAGTTGCAAAAGCTGGAGTCGGATCGTCAGGCGGCTTTCGCGGAACGGGAAGCTCAGCTGGTCGAGTTGGAGTCAAATCTGGCAGCTCGGGTTGCCGATTTGGAACAGGTGGAACGTTCGCTGCGCGAGGAGCAGGAGCGTCTGCGGATTGACCGCGCAGAACTGGAGAACGAACGGAATACAGTTCTCGTCGAATCACAACAAAAACTGGCTGCTGAACAAGAGCAGCTTGTTGCGGACCGGGCAGCGTTAGTCGCTGAACGTGAGCAACTCGTTCAGGAATACGAACGACTTTTTGAGGAAGTCCTCAAAGAACGCGCATCACTTCAGGAATCTTCCAGTCGTTTGCAGGCGGAGTTTGAAGCAAAGTTCGAGGCGGAAAAGAATGAGTTTCGGCAGGCCATCGCTGCTTCCGAGTTGTCGATGCAGGCCGATCTCGAATTGGCAAAGAATCAGTTTGTTGAACAGCAGGAGATTCGACAGCAATCCATCATCCGGCACGAAGAAGAAAGCCGGTTGCTGATTGAGCAGGAACGGGTGCGGATTCTCAGCGAGATCGAAGAACAGCAGAACGCCATTCTTCGGGAACGTCTCGAATTGCAGGGACAACGCGAAGAACAGGATCGGTTAAACCAGCAATGGGCCGAGCACCGCAGAACAGAACGCCGTGAGCATCTTCAAGAACTCGAAGAAATCAGCCGGGAACGGCTGGCGAAACTCGATCTTCGTGAAGCCGAACTGGAGCGTCGTGAAGTCGACTTCCAGAAACGGTTCACACTCCATGAGTCGCATCTTGAGAAAACCAGAAAAGAACTGGTTGCTCAAAAAGATCAAATTGCCTGGCAGCAGCAGCAACATCGAGCCTGGGCTGAAAAAGTTGAGCAGTCCGTTCAATTACGACTGTCACAGATTCGTCGTTTCCGCGATCTGATGAGCCAGCGTGAGAAATGTCTTGCTGACGAGCAGCAGCTTTTCGAACGTCAACGTAAAGAGATTGAAAATCTTCTCGCGATGCAGCGGGAAGGGCTGCTTTCAGAGCGTCAGCAGTTTATCGAAATGAAGTTTCGAGAACGCGAACTGTTGGACGACCAGCAAACACGACTGGTCAATGAGACCAACCAGTTTATTGAAATCTGTGGGCAACTGAATCCATTGCTGGAACGTTTCCACACAGTCCTTGGACAGTTTGAAACCGGAACGAGTGCGTCGGCTCATGGCGAAACTGATGCGACAGAGGAAGCGGCTCCATCATTGGATGATGTCGTGATTCTCTTGAGTGAACAGATTCTCGCGATGGAGCGGACGCAACGTGTGCTCTCCAGTCAGCAGTCACAGTATCGTGAAGTGGTCACCCGATTCACGGACTGGATGGAACAGCGTGAAGCACGATTGTGCGAACGGGAAGCCTTGTTCTCGGAACAGTTGCAGGAACTGAAGTTGCGCGAGCAGGTTTGCCAGCAGGAACGTGATCAATGGCATCGTGAGCGGATCGAAGTCGAACAGGTGATTCGCGATCTGGTGCTGCGAGTGGAACAAGCCTGGCAGTCGGAAGCGGAGAATCCAACGATCCTGCCTGATCCTCCCTCTGCAAACGCAGCTTGATGGAGCTTCGTTGCCACCTTTTCTGAGTCGATGAAATTTTCGTGAATGTCGCTGCAGTTGAACGTGCGGTTGCCCTGTTGTGTGTAAACTCAAACACACACGACCAGTGAGCGGATCGAGAACCTTCAACGACATAAGGTGGCGAACGTGAATCCAACGCGACGTGAATTTCTTCAGGCAGGTGCAGCGACGCTGGCATCGGCAGGCTTGCTGTGGCCCAGTCTGGCGAATGCGGCTGAGGGACCCTATGCAGACGCTGTGCTTGTGGATGGGGAACCGCCACTTCCCAAACCGGGATCGTTCACGATCGCAGTTCTTCCGGATACACAAAACTATTCAGAGAAGTTTCCCCAGAACTTCACCGCACAGACCTCGTGGCTGGCTGAACAGCAGAAGAGTCGAAACATTGCTTTTGTTTTGCATCTGGGAGATATCACAAATCGCAGCACAGAAGCAGAGTGGAAGAATGCGGTTACTTCCATGGATGTACTGCATGGCAGAATTCCGTATGCCATGGTGCCAGGCAACCACGATTACAGTGAAGGGGGGCGCTGTTCAGATCGTCTGACCAGAATGAGTGAATTCTTCCCGGTTGCTCGATTCAATGAGTTGGCGACGTTTGGCGGAACTTACGACCGCGAGCCTGAGCGAACTGAGAACAGCTATCATCTCTTCACGGCAGGCGGACGGAAGTTTCTGGTAATTGCCTTGGAGTTTGGTCCACGTCGAGATGTAGTGCGTTGGGCAAATGAAATTGCAGAGAAGTACAAAGATCATGAAGCGATTCTGATCACTCATGCTTACATGTATTTCGATGAAACCCGCTATGACTGGAAGAAGTACGGGGAGCAGCAGAAGTGGAACCCACACGCTTATGGAGTGGCAAAAGCCACAAACGATGATGTCCTTGATGGCGAGGAACTGTGGACTGAACTGATCAGTCGTCACGAGAACTTCATCATGACGCTCAACGGCCACGTTCTTGGTGATGGTCTTGCGAGGCTGACCACTCAGACACCTGGCCACCGCGACGTTCATCAGGTACTGGTGAACTTCCAGATGAAGCCCAAAGGGGGCGACGGATGGTTGCGACTGCTGGAGTTCCACCCGGACGGAAAGACCGTTCAGGTCTATGACTATTCACCGGTCTTGAATCAGAGGAACGAGTCGAAGCAGAACCTGTTTCAGCTGTCGCTCTCCAAGATCGGTTGAGACGCTGGTAACCGAATGTGACCTCGGTTGGTCAGTCGTTGCTTCTGTGGTTAAAGAATCCAGAAGCGGATGTACCAGTTCAGCCATTCCCCGAATGGAGGGAAAAGTTCCCCTGCAATGCGCAACGGTTCGTAGAAAGCGGCGATGTAGGGGTTTCCTTTCGCCTGCCGTCCTGCGAGCCAGTCCCAGTACATGGGGCCGACCGAGAGCGTGTAAATGCAGAGCAGGATGAACATTCTCTCAATGTATGCCTCGATGTTCAGCCAGAGAGACTGATTCGGCGTTGAGGCGACCGGATCAGTCTCTGGTTGTGTCGAAGGCTGTTGCTCAATGAGAGGCAGATTCATGATGACCGAAATCGAACAAGGTTCATTTGGTTGAGCCTCTGTTTCAGACCGTTGCGGTTGCAGACTGCGTGAAAACGGCTGCTTTCATGATGATTCATGAGAGCAGCCGTGCAAGTGTGGATGCGAACGAAATTTCAGGTCCACGCCAGATCAGTCAA
>JBEBTF010000214.1:0-6894 GCA_040393865.1 Planctomicrobium piriforme
CCGATTTGAAAACTGTCCTGCTTTCCAACCGGGACATCCATCAGATTGGCTGGTGTCACCATGTTCCTTGATGAACATTAAGGCACTTTTTATTCGCACCGTGGCAGGCACTCGGTCACACATTTCCATTTCAGAAAACCAACGGGAGTGACATGACGTCTGCTTCGACTACCGAATCAAAATCTCTATGGGGACGCTGGTGTGCAGTCCCGCTGTATCTCCGCATTCTGGGTGCACTCATCGTCGGCGTATTGGTCGGCGTGCTGCTTGGTAAAGACGCCCTAGTTCTGGAGTTGCCGGCAAAGCTGATTCTTCGTTTGTTGGGAGCACTGGCGCCACCACTGATCATGATCGCCGTGGTACACGTCCTGATGACGACAGAAATCAAAGGAAGCCAGGCCGGGCGGTTAGCGTTTCTGCTGATTCTCAACACCACCGTTGCGATTCTCATTGGTCTCGCCGTTGCCAATACTCTCAAACCCGGGACATGGTCCAAGCTGGAACCACCAACTCTGAAAGAGAAATTGCAGAGCGAAAAATCTCCACTGGAACTCATCGCCGACAATGTTCCGCGAAGTTTGCTTGGCCCACTCGGCGACCAGCAGAACATCATTGGTGTGATCATCATCGCGATTGCGACCGGGTTGGCGTTGCGAAGCGCCAGCACCCGACCTGTCACGACGGTTCAAGATCTGGTGGAGGTGACATATCAGGTCCTCCTGACGATGTTGCACTGGGTGATCCAGATCGTACCTATTGGTGTATTTTCCATCGTTGCCAAGGTGATCGGTACGGAAGGATTCACCCCGTTGTTTGCAATGGGAGCGTTCATCGCTTCGGTTCTCATTGCATTGTTACTGCAGTGCGGCTGGTATTTCTCGCGAATTCACTTCTTCTCCTGGGTCCGCGTGCCAGACGTCATCCGAGGAATGCGCGACGCTCTGGCAATGGCGTTCTCGACAAGCAGTTCCACAGTGACGATGCCTGTGACGTACGACTGTTTGAAAAACAAAGTGGGAGTTCGCGAGAAATCGGCAAGTCTTGGAGCACTGGTCGGCGCCAATTTCAATAATGATGGAACCGCTCTTTACGAGGCGATGTCGGCATTATTCGTTGCGCAGCTGATCGGGATGGACTTGACCCTCTGGCAACAGGTTCTTGTTGTTCTTACTTCAATCGTCGCATCAGTGGGTGCCGCTGGAATCCCGGAAGCCGGACTCGTCACCATGACGCTGGTATTCACTGCAGTTGGGCTTCCCATCCATTACATTGCCTTGCTGCTGACCGTGGACTGGTTTCTGGACCGTTGTCGGACCACAATCAATGTCTTGGGGGATGTGAACGTGAGCTGCCTGCTGGATGGCCGAACAAAGCCGAGTCCAGAAGCAGAGCCTTCCATTGAGTCTGCATCCCAAACAATTGCCAATCCTACGACCTGACCTCTGAAATTTCGCCGAGGCCAAGTACGACAATAACGAGTAGATTCACTTTGGCCGCTCGAGCTGGTGAAATGCAAAACCTGAATGTTGATCCGGCACGTCCACAAGAGATGCTGCTGGCACTTGAATCGTCATGCGATGAAACTGCCGCAGCAATCGTCGATCGGCAAGGGAACGTTCTTAGCAGCATTGTGGCATCTCAGGATGAACTGCATGCTCGTTTTGGCGGCGTCGTTCCGGAAATTGCATCGAGAGCCCATCTGGATCGCATTCTTCCGGTCATAGATGAATCACTTCTTCGAGCCGGTATCACGCTGAAAGACCTGTCGGCAATCGCCGTCATGACGGAACCAGGACTGGTGGGTTCTCTACTGGTAGGCGTGACCGCAGCGAAGACTCTGGCGATGGTGCTGGACCGTCCACTGGTTGCCGTAAATCACGTTCACGCTCACCTGTATGCCTGTCGGATGCTGGCGCAACGAGACATCTTCCCGGCCGTTGGATTGGTCGTCAGCGGCGGTCATACGAATTTGTATGATTGCCGAAGTTCGATCTCGTATGAACTTCTCGGTTCGACCATCGACGACGCTGCAGGAGAGGCCTTTGATAAGGCTGCGGCGTTACTGGGACTTCCGTACCCCGGGGGGCCGTGGATTTCGAAAGTAGCGCAATCAGGTAACCCAAAAGCGTTTGATTTTCCAAGATCGTTTTTGCGTGATGAACGCCTCGCATTCAGTTTCAGCGGACTGAAAACCGCCATTCGCTATGCCGCGCTGGGGCAACCGGGCTCCGCGGTTCCGGCTCCGCCGCTGACAGAACAGCGCATCGCCGATCTCGCCGCAAGTTTTCAGGAAGCAGTTGTCGACATCCTGATTTCGAAATGTCGACAGGCCCTGAAATCGCTCAACAGAAAAACTTTGTGTATTGGCGGCGGCGTTGCGGCGAATCAGCGTCTGCGGGAACGGCTGGAACTTCTGGCGAAGAAAGAGGGGATCGAAGTCATTGTTGCTCCGATGTCGTTATGCACGGACAATGCAGCTATGGGCGCGATTGCCTGGGAACTGCTCGATGCCGGACTGGTCTCCGATCTGGATGTTGATGTCGTGCCGGGATTGGTACGTCATTCCCGATGATGGTCTTGATCCAGACAGCCATCACTGTCTGAGGCCTCCATCTGCAGCGTGAGATGCTCCAGCGGAAATTCAGATCGTAAGAGGTTCCGTAGTTCTCTGTATGTGCTATCCAGAGAACTCCCTTCTTCGACGATCACATGAGCAGAAAGCGCATTCCGTCCACTGGCAATTGACCAGACATGCAGGTGATGGATTCCCTGTACTCCGGCAGTGTTCAGCATCCGCTTTTGAAGCAGTTCCATATCAATCTCTCGCGGCGCATGCTCCATTAAGATCCAGATGGCATCGACGATGAGACGCGTTGCCGAAAACAGGATGACTGAGCAAGCGACGAGACTTGCGACGGGGTCGGCCCAGGTCCAGTTAAAAAGCCAAATGAAAATCGCAGCCACAATCACCGCGACGCTTCCCAGCGCGTCACCTACGACATGAAGCCAGGCGCTTCGCAAGTTGAGGTTGTGATTGCGAGCTCCATGCAAAATCATAAGACTGATCACGTTGACCAGCAGTCCACCGGTCGCGATGAGCAACATTGCCTCAGCGAGAATCGGATGAGGGAACCACAATCGCTCCCATGCTTCCCGGACAATTCCTGCTCCAACAACGAACAGCAATACCCCGTTAAACAGCGCGGCGAGGATTTCGGCACGGTGAAGGCCGAATGTTTGATGCCCGCCAGGTTGACGAAGAGTCAGCCAGGCGGCTCCAACACTGACAAACAGTGACAACAGGTCGGACGCCATGTGACTTGCGTCTGCCAGAAGTGCGAGGGACCCGGTCCAGAGTCCTCCGACCACTTCCATGACACAGTATATGGCAACCAGCAGAATCACCCACCATAAACTCTTTAGATGAGCAGCAGGTTGGTGCGAATGTGTTCCATGATGTGAACAAGTGGTTCCCAATTGAAAAATCCTTTTCAACCGCTTCTGTTTACATGCCTGGGTCTGTCTATTATAGCGTTTCCCAAAGAATTGTGGGCGAACCGTCAGGCTGCTAAGTGCATGATGGACCAGGGCCGAGCAAATGTGAAGACGTTCTTAATGAATCTTTCTTGCACGGATCGATGTTCGAAGACAAAGCAGACACGTGCCCATCGGCGTCAGTATGTCCTGCTGGCGATATTTACGTCTCTGTTCGCATGGGCCTTAGCGCTTGGCTATTACCAATATCGCTTCAACCTGAATGAACCACCTGATCCCAGCGGCGATGAAATTGACTATGACGCGATGGGTTGGGAACTGAGCAAAGGTCATGGGTTTCAGGTCGACACTGGCGATCCCGCGTTTCGGCTGCCATATGAAAATGCGGCACTCGCTGAACCACGGTTTGACATCGGCCCACCTCGAAAGGGAGTGCTGACGAGCCGGCCTCCGTTTTTTCCGTTGATTCTGGCCGGGACCGATGTCGCATTTGGTCGACAGTTCTGGGGAGCACGGGTTTTCAACTCCGGTTGTATCGCAATCACCGCTGGGCTGTTGATCTGGCTACTCCTGGAACGAAGGGGACGAGGTCCTGCAATCGTTGCGTTCCTGTTATTTATTTTCGTTGACCAGCGAACACGGTTGTATGGCCGCACCTTGCTGACAGAACCGCTTTCAATCCTGTTGGTGACACTGCTTCTGTTCGTGCTGTTAAAACAGTTTCAACAGCGACACATTCGCTGGCCGATCATGGCAGGAGTTCTTTTTGGAATTGCCGTACTTGTCCGCTCATTGTTCATCTTGTGGTTGCCCGGTCTGATTCTTCTGGTCGCTGGAATCACGGCACTTCATGTCACCCAAAATCGACTTCGCAGAGGGCTGCTCGATGCAACAATCTTCACCGTCATAACGATGCTGGTTCTCTCTCCATGGATGGTTCGAAACTGTCTGGTACTCGACCGTTTCATGCCGTTGGGAACTCAAGGAACCTCACAACTCTCAGCCGCATTCAGTGACTCCGCCTGGTCAGAGCGAGGCCATTGGGTCAATCTTTACAAGCGAGGGTTCTTTGATCCGGCACTGAATGACCGCATGTCAATCCTCGAAGCGGAAACGGCGATGGCCGATTATTCGGCTCTGAAGGCTCGAGAATGGATTGCTAAAAATCCTGTTAAAGCCGTCATCCTGGCGCCGATGAAAGTGGGCCTGGAACTCTATCCCAGAAGTGTCGGAGAATTCGTCGTGCTGATCATGGCGATCTTCGGAGCGGCCGTCAGTCGCAAAGATGTGATCTCGCGAATTGGGCTGATGCTGTTTCTGATCAATGCCTGCGCAATCGGGATGACGTGGTCGGTTGAAGGCCGTTTTCTGGTCCCGCTTCTGTTTGTAATCCATTACTGGGCAGCAATCGGCGGATGGTGGTTACTCCAGAAAACCCCCTTCTTCGCGAACGGTGCATCACCAACACCACTAAGTCACGCGATTCCCGCCACGTAACATCCACTTCAGTTTGAAGCAAGTAAATAAAAAAGCTGGTTTTCGGAAGTGACTTAATCCTCATTCGCCATACGACGAAATCACATTTTACGCTTCTGCCATGTGGTGGCCCCCATGGACCATTCGACGGGTCAACGCTGCTTCTGCCACAAGCAGTAGCATGACCGCAATGAGAAGAAACCACCAAAACTCTATCTGCGGCAATGGCACAGAAGTATTTGACAACGATTCATTCAGTGTGTTCGTCTGCGACAATCCATATTGCTCATGGAGCGTCTTGAGTTCGGCCTGCGTGAGTGGCGACAAGTCCGATTCAGCTCGGTCATCGTTGACAACAAACGGATGTGAAAGTCCCCGCTCCCCCACACGGCTAAAACGATAAAGACCGGGCACCGTCGTATTCCGATAGACAGCAAACGGCGCAATTCCCTTTTGAACGAGAATCGCTGGTTCACTGCCCCCACCCGGGACTGAGACCACATAATCAGCTTGCGAATTGAACGGAAGTGAAAATTGCAGTGGCATTCCGGTCTCGACGTTGCGCTGGGCCTGATGCCCTGCAAGTTGAAACGTGAGTTCATAAGCAAAAGGAACGAAATCCCCCTTCGCAGGCAAAGTGCTCCAGTCGGCATCAAGCGGGAATGCCAGTTGAATCACTTCTCCTTGTCCATATCGTTTGGAAACAAGGAACGGTTCTCGGTTTGACTGACGTGCCAGAACATGAAGTTCACCCGACGATTTCTCTTCCTGCCTGACGGCCTTCAGACTCCACCAGACGCCGAAACGTGATTGCAGAAAATCGACTCCTTGATCCCTGCGAAAACGTTGCAACCAGAGTGCGTGCAGCGAATCTGAATCGAACATGCTGGTCGCATCATCCGCCGCTCGCTGAACTGCTCCGAACTGCATTGGGAGGAGCCGGTTTTCATCATCTCTGTCCAGCTGATTCCAGCTTTCAGCATCCACCCGATCACCGGGCGCAATGACCAGTCCTCCCCCCTCGCGAACAAACGTTTGCAGAGCACTCCACTGTCGGGCTGTGAGCTGTTTGACATTAAGAAGAAAAACAACCTTCATCCCGTTCAGACTCAGGGATTGCAGTTGATCGGCGGGAATCGTCTTGGCATTGATCCAGGGGGACTTCGAATCTGAGGACGCAAATGCCGACTTCAGATAGAACGACTCGGACTTCGTGGCATCCAGGCGGGGATCGCCATCAACAAGTAACACAGGAAGTCCGGGAGAGATTGTCACGACCCCATCTGATCGGTCATCGACGGGAAGGCGGTCCGGATCGATGACGACCGAGACAACGTATTCTCCGGAAACTGGAAAGACATAATCAAATTCAATCGTCCCCTCTCCATCCGGTGGAAGCGTGAGATCGACTGACTTGCCTTGGACACGTTGACCATCGACTTCGAGATATGCCGTTTTAAGGACAGGAGCACTTCCTCCGCTTTGGCGGATTGACGCTCGTATCTTGACCGGGAACTCAGGGACGGTGATCTCTTTGGAAAGACTCAATCGGCTGACTGAAAAATTTTGGCGACTCTGGTCAGTTAGACCGACCGGGACGACACGGATCGCTGGAATCTCTTTGAATTGCTTTTTCAGGTCCTCAATTCGTTCCCATCCGAGTTGGTCATTGAGATTCCATGGCAATGCCTGATTGTCCGTCAAAACGACAACTCGTCGAAGCGGGTTGCTCGTCGTCGTGAGCAATTTCATCGCATCTTCAATCGCCAATGTCAGCGAAGAAATACCTGATGGAGGTGGAATGCGATTCAATGCCTCTCGCACTCTGGTCAGGTCACCGCTCGGGCCGGTCAGTAGCCGGCGCGGAACTTTTCTGGCGTCAATGAGAGAAACCGTGTCACCAGGGCGAATTGACTCCAGCGC
>JBEBTF010000215.1:0-6822 GCA_040393865.1 Planctomicrobium piriforme
CCAGTTCACGATTCCAAGACGAGTCCGCATGGATGAGTCGTTCCGATAGTCCGAAAGATTCCCTCTTCGTAACCTGATCGTACACGGGATTGAATGGAAATCAACCCTAAATGCAATTCGATTGTGAAAGGCGTTTCTGGTGCAAATGCAAATGGTTGCATTTCGAAACTTGAACTGAGTGCCGTCCTTATTTTATCGCGAGACTGGATGACGGCTATCACTAAATTCTTATCAGATCAGCTGAATTCCGAAGCACGCGGTGTGCCAGACCGGAGAAAAGAGAGTCTCTTGTGAGGTGAGAGGGCGTTGAATCCAGTGAATTCTCTGGCCAGACGCCTAATGAGAATTCTCTTCCAACTCGGAACAACTGATTTCGCTGACCTCACGAGAACTGCGAACCGCTGCAAAGTGCCTTGTCCATAACCGCAGAATTACTGCGCCCGAGCGAAACGATGCAGTTGTCGTGTTCAGCAGGTATTTGGAATCGAGGCTACTTTTTCCGTTCGAAGATTTTGAAATTCGCCAGACGAAGTTTTTGCAACCAAAACTGGGCCAGAACCAGAAGCGTTGTCAGACCGTATTTAATGCAACGCCGAAAATTGATGCTGGAGGCTTCGTCGAAGTACCGGACTGGAACTGGGATGTCGCCGAGTTTGAATTTGAAATAGACCGATTGCGCGAGAAACTGGCTGTCAAAAGCGAAGTCATCCGTGTTGTTTTGCCATGGAATAGTTTCCAGGACTTCGCGACGGTAAGCCCGAAAGCCGCTGTGGAAGTCGCCGAGGTTCTGTCCAAGCGCGATATTCTCGGTGATTGTGAGCAACCGGTTTGCAATGTACTTCCATCCCGGCATGCCTCCAGCCAGCGCTTCGCTCCGTGTGCGGATGCGTGATCCAAGAATCACGTCACAGATGCCGAGTCGCAGAAATTCCGCTGCCGCTCCAATCACCCGACTGTCATACTGATAGTCGGGATGGATCATGACAACGATATCGGCGCCGCTGGCCAGTGCTTGCTCGTAACAGGTCTTCTGGTTTCCTCCGTACCCTTTGTTCTTCTCGTGAACAATGACAGTCAGGCCCAATTTTCGTGCCAGTTCTGCTGTGTGATCACGACTGCAATCGTCGACCAGAATCACTTCATCGACGACACCGGCAGGGATATCGGCCAGGGTACGTTCGAGGGTTGCTTCCGCGTTGTACGCAGGCATGACTGCAACAATTCGCTGAGAGCGGACTGCTGTTTCTGGCTTCGACATGGATTGAATATCACTAATGGCAGTCATGAATTTCAGCCTGTGTCACGAATCAAGGAGCGTTGGTGATGATGGGCTTAAAAAGGCTGAAGGAGATACAGAAGAACGTCAGCGGATCAGTTCTGTGCAATTCGTTTTGGAGATGATTTTCAGGCTGTCTGACGGGATTGCTGTTTCTTTGAACTACAGGATTGAGTCTCTTCCTTCTTGGAACGGCTGCAGCGCAGCCGCATGAGAGGCTGAATCCGTCTTAAAAGACATGCCCCGGCATTGGTCCATTCTTGGTCAGTGTCAGCACTTCCGGGCCAGATTCCGTCATCAGGATCTGGTGTTCAAACTGGGCAGAGGGAGCTCTGTCTTCCGTTAAGACGGTCCATCCATCTGCCAGTGGGCCATGGGTTCTGCTGGTGCCGAGGTTAAACATCGGTTCGATGGTGAAACAAACCCCAGGCGCCAGAATGTCTCGCTGGTTTTTTTGGTTTGGAACGTGGGGAACACCGGGTTCCTGGTGGAAGGCTCTGCCGATCCCGTGTCCCTGAAAGTTTTCGACGACACCGTAACCCTGTTTCCAGCCGAAACGGGAAATTGCGATTCCGATTTCCATGACAGAACAATACGGCTTCAAGACATTGATACCGATCCAAAGGGCATCGAATGTTGCCTGAACAAGTTGACGGACATCTGCCGCAACTGGTTCGATCAGAAAGGTTTCAGAAGAATCACCATACCAGCCGTCGACGATTGTGGTGCAGTCGACGTTGACGATATCGCCAGCCTTCAGGGGTTCATCGTTGGGAATTCCGTGGCAAACAACGGAATTGATGCTGGTGCAGATGGATTTTGGATAACCGTGATAGCCAAGGCAGGCTGGAAGATGCCCGTGATCCCGCGTGTACTGTTCTGCCAGGCGATTCAGGGTGTTTGTGGTCACACCCTCCTTCACATGGGGACGCAGGAAATCCATCAGTTGAGCATTGAAACTCCCGGCGGCGCGTAACCCATCCTGTTCTGCCGGTTCCAGATACAGTGGCAGTTTATTTTGTTTTCGAAATGGGATCAGCCGGCGCATGTCAATCAATCCTACGAACCGTCTTGACCGGTTCGGTTTCTCTTTTGGCCGCGTCGCAGCCGGATCACCTGTGACGTTTCATTCCGTCACATCCCGAAGTGCTTAATTCTTTGAACAGTTTGGGATTGAGGCGAATCCGGGTTACATTCTGGCTGTGCATCAGGGGCTGGGGCGGCGAGTGGCCTTCGTTCGCTCTTCCAGTCAATGCATTCTGATTCCGCAACAGAATGGCTTCAAGCCTGAACTTGACGATTCATAGAGACGATTCTCTTTGTCTTTTAATTCTTGCTCGCATGGTCACGGCGTCAACGCCTGTTCGTCTGCCTGGTTTCCTTCGATGGTGCGACCTGTAAAACCGATGAGGAACAGGGGCTGCCGGATACTGCGCAAAAAAACGCTCCCGATCGATTTGATCAGGAGCGTTATTGAAATCATGTTCTCAAGCGGAACAGCACTTAGTCATCAGCAGAATCGTCCGATGTTTCGGTGCTTGGTGCTGGTTTTGAACTCGCTTTGGCGGAGTTCTGTGATTTTGCAGCAGCAATGATTTTGCCGCTTGGCATCAGCAGCATGGACATTGCACGAGCCCCTTCCATGCGTGGTGGTTGCTCAATCACCGCAGCATCGCCCAGTTGGTTGATGATTTCCTGCAGCAGATCACGGCCACGGTCGTGGTGGGCGTTTTCGCGGCCACGGAAGACAACGTTGACCTTCACTTTGTCTTTACGTGACAGGAATTCGCGGGCCTTTTCGACCTTCACCTGAATGTCGTGCTGCCCAGTCTTGGGGCCAAGACGAATCTGTTTCAGCTGGCTTTTGTGCTGTTTTGGGCCGGCTGATTTGCGTTGTTTTTCATACTGCGCTTTGCCGAAGTCCATAATTCGGCAAACCGGTGGCTTCGAGTCAGGGCTGACTTCGACAAGATCGAGCCCAACATCCTGAGCCATCTGCAGAGCGACAGCCGTTTCGATCACACCCAGCATTTCCCCTTCCGCATCCACGACGCGGACCGGCGAAATACGGATGCGTTCATTCATCCGAGGAAGATTCGAAGGACTGCGCGAGGCGGGCTGTTGCGGTGGACGAGAAATGGCAAACACTCCAATTATCACAGGAAATACAAAACTTAATGCGATTATAGTTGACGCCGACCAGGAAAGTGTACTCTGACTTTGCAAAATTTTGTGTCGAATTGCACACAAATCTCGAACGCCCCTCACTGAAATCCTTCTTGTGGCCTTTCTTCTCCTTCCTTAGCGGACATTCTCTGGGTGGTAACGCAGAAAAAATCACCCAAAACCCCCTTCAGTGACCAAGTTTGTCTCAAGTTTGGCTGCCATTTCGGACCATGTGGGGCGTCTGCTTTGCATTCTGTGAGCCTGAAAACCCTTCGTCTTCGAAGTGTTTCGGCGGGGATAATGGCAGTTCCTGCCGAATGGTACGTGTGGGATCGTCCAAAATTGATGGACAGACGCGATCGCCCTAACACGACTCGGAATCTTTAACCATATTCGTCGGTGTCTCAGGTTTTGACGAAAAATTTCGACCTGACGATACGCGGAATGTCATTTCCCTACGAAACGAATTCGGATGGTCCCATGCTAGCACCCCGGTTCAAGAGAATCGGCAGGCTTCTGTCCTTCCTCGCGGCGGTCCCGCTTGCCTTCCCGTGCGCTTCCACGGTCAGTGCAGCTGAGCCGTCGAGATCGCGTCAGACAAACCCGTCGTCAGGTTCTCGTGGAGTCAGTTCCACCAAGGGAGAGTCGCAGTGTCGACTGAACTTCCTGCGAAAGCCCTGGGACGAAGTGCTCACGCAGGTGGCGGCCGAGACCGGTTCAACGCTGGTCATGCCAGAAGTTCCACCGGGAAAATTCAGTCGTACAGACTTCGAAAAACATAAACGGGAAGATGCGGTTCGTATTCTGAACCGTGATCTTGAGAAACTGGGATTCAGACTCGTTGCAAAGAACGAAGTGCTGGAAGTGATCTCCACTCGGGTGGAACGAAAAGAATTCACCCGACATCACGTTCAACCGGGAGTCACCGCTGGAACCAGTCTTCCTTTGAATGCGATGACGGTGCAGCCGACGCCGACACGTCAGGAATCGATGATTCAGCGTGTCAATCATGAAGCGGCAGCAACAGAAGCCGGAATTCCGTCTGCTGCTCCCGCTGCAGGACCATTTGCAGAGAAACCGTCGGCTGCGGTGAAAGCCGAGCCTGTGACGTCGGTGAATATCAAGCCACAACAACGGTCTGCGCTGGATCTGGCGAAGCAGTTGCACGTGGCGTTCAAACAACGTTCTAAACTGGAAAATGCTGGTCCCCATGGATTGCCAGCGTTTGTTGTCGCCCATTTTGACGAGGAACAAGCTGCGGATGCTCGTCCTCTGTTTGTGGTTGAAATCGATACGGCAAACGACTCGCTTGTGGTGACGGCAACGGAATCGGTTCAGTCTGGAATCCGTCAACTCATCTCTAAGCTGGATTCAAATCCACTTGGTGAAGCGACGCCTCCCAAAATTGTGGCCGGAGATGGAACGCTTGCGGAGACAGGTCGCAAGTTGACTCAGCCGATCTCTCTGATTGCTCAGGCACAGGCGAAACAGCCAGCAGCGGCAGCCGATGCTCCAGCCGATTTGGAACCTGCAGTTCCGACAGCGCCCCCAATGCCACCGGCAACGGGTGAAGCCCCAGCCGCAGGAGCACCGGCAGCAGGAACGCCTCCTGTTCCGGGAACAACTCCGGGAACAACAACCGCATTACCAGCGTTGCTGGGGAATCTGAAGGGCGATGTGTCGATCGAAGCGTTGAACGACCTCGATTTGTTGATTCTTCGCGGAAACGAAAAAGATGTTGAAGCGGTGATGCAGGTGATTCGGGCCGTCGAACAAATGGCCGTTGGCAGTATGCCAGAGATTCATCTGTTGAAATTGCAGCACGTTGATTCTCAGTCGCTCTCGCAATTGTTGAATGATGTCTATGCGAAGATGACTGAGTTACGAACCAATAACGCACAGCAGAGTCAGGTGGCTGTCCGTGTCGTTCCGGTTGTTGTTCCAAATGCCGTGTTGGTGTTGGCTCCATCTCAGGCAATTCAAGCTGTTCTCGAACTCGCCGAAGAACTTGACCGTCCGGTTGATCCTGAGCACGAGGTTCATGTCTTTCGTTTGAAGCATGCTGTCTCGACCTCCGTTGCTGAAATGCTCAACACCTTTTATACGCAACCACCAACAGGGTTGGGGACGCGTTTAAAAGTTGCTGCCGATGCTCGAACGAACAGCATTGTTGTTCAGGCGAAGCCGCGTGATCTCACAGAAATTGCGGAGTTCATTCGAGGCGTCGACAGCGAGCACGCCAGCTCGGTCAGTCAAATGCGTCTCTTTCAATTGAAGAGTGCGGTTGCGACGGAACTCGCGACATTCTTGAACGACGCTGTGCAAAGCGTATTGAATCCGGCTCGAATGAGTGCGACCGGAGGAATTGGTGGAGGGCAAGGACAGGCCGGCACTGCAAACCAGCAGGCTAAGGCGACTGTTCTCGAATTCCTGCGAGACGGCAGTACCGACCTGATTCGCTCCGGTCTGTTAAATGACATCCGATTCAATGCTGATCCACGGACCAATAGTCTGATGGTGACGGCCTCTGAGCAGAGTATGCCACTGGTGGAAGAGTTGATCCGGATGCTGGATCGCCCCAGTTCCGTGATCTCTGAAATTAAAGTGTTCACGCTGAAGAATGCAGATGCTTCGAGTGCGGCGACTTTGCTTCAGGAGCTGTTCAACTCAGGGACGACGCAAGGAAATCAGGGGAACCTGGCGAATCGTGCGAGCGCCGCCCTTGGGATTGAACTGATGGGAGCTCAGGGAAGCGGAAGCAATCTGGTTCCGATGCGGTTTTCAGTCGATGCACGGACCAACAGCGTCGTTGCCGTCGGTGGTGCCGATGCCCTGCAGATTGTGGAAGCGATTCTCTACAAGCTCGATACCAACGATGCTCGAAATCGCCAGACGACTGTGTTGAAACTGCGAAACAGCCCTGCGGCGGACGTGGCTCAGGCGATCAATGAGTTCCTGCAAGCACAACGGGAACTGGCCACACTTGATCCTGACCGGATCAGTACCAGTCAGTTGCTGGAGCAGGAGATTATTGTCACTGCAGAACCGGTGACAAACAGTCTGTTGATTAGCGCAACTCCAACTTACTTCAAGCAACTGGAAGAGATCGCCAAGCGACTCGATGCAGAACCGCCTCAGGTCGTAATTCAGGCGATGTTGGTTGAGGTCACCCTTACCAATCAGGATGAATTCGGTGTGGAACTGGGATTCCAGGATCCAGTGTTGTTTGCCCGAAGTGCCATCACTGATCTCGTGACCACCACAACGACAACTGCGGTCCCAGGCGTCGGGAATGTTCAGACGACGAACGTGATTTCACAGCAGGCCATTCCGGGTTTCAATTTCAACAATCAACCATTGGGAAGTAACAACACGAATGC
>JBEBTF010000216.1:0-6801 GCA_040393865.1 Planctomicrobium piriforme
CGTGATAATGCGGTACTCAACAGCTCGGGTATCTGCATGCCATTGAGTATCAATCTTGATATCGGTCGGAGAGATTTTCTCGATGATTCGCAAGTCATCCGCAATCCGAGCCGGGGGAGTTATTGTCAGGTAATAGGCACTGAATCCGGCCAGCTGATTATCAACCCATTCGTTCAGTTGTTCACCGGAATCATTCGGACGTAATAAGGCGAGTACCTCCTGCTTCGTCGCCTGAATCCGTTCAACTTCATGGAAGGAATATCTCCGACCGCTCAGAATCACCAGACACCGATCAAACAGCTCTGCAAGCAAACTTGCTTTCCAGTTTGTCCACGTCCCCGGCCCCACGGAAGTGACGTCTGCAGCCGTAAGAACATAGAGCATTCGCAAGGTATCAGGCGACCCGATCTGACGGCTGAAATCCAGAAGCAAGTTCGGGTCAGTGATGTCACGCCGCCAGGCAAGATCCGCCATCTCAAGGTGCCGACGCACCAGTAACGCAAGCTGCTCGACCTGATGGATCGGCAACCGCAGACTTGTCCCTACACGAATCGAAATCTCTTCGCCAACTTCGCAGTGATCGCGTTTAAAACCCTTGCCGATGTCGTGAAGAAACACAGCCAGATGCAGCAATTCCTTGTGTCGAATCGCTCGATACGCCATTCCGACCGCGGATTCATCGTGCTCATAGCTGATCACGGTTTCCACAGCGCGCAACGTATGTTCGTCGACGGTAAAGTGATGGTACTGATTGAACTGAAGGAGATTGCGAACATGCGTCACATCAGGGATGACAACATCAAGAACACCGGTGTTGAACATGCTCCGGAGCGTTGGCCCGAGCGACTTCACACAATGGAAGATATCCATGAACAGCCGCGCCGAATCACTGGAGATCTTTCGAGGCAGATTCGGGACCGCCTGTTTAATCGCTTCTGTAATATTCGGAGCCAGCGGAAGATCATAAAGCGCGGCAGTACGATAAACATTCAGAATCGATTCGAGGCTTTCACAAACCTTAGGCAGGTGACGATCCGACGCCGTCACCTGATCCGGCGTGATATACAGAAACCCTTCCGCTCGATGGCCAAGAATGAGGTCTCGCAGGCGCTCTGAAACAGACTTGGTGCGTAAGCGTGCAGCAAACCTGTTTGTGATCGTGCTGATTTCTGATGAATGATGAAAATACTCCTGCATGAATCGCTCGACCGGGCGTTGTTCAGCAGTTTCTTCGAAACCACGTTCTCTCGCGATTCTCAACTGTTCATCTCGGGTCAGTCTGTCTTGCGGTTTACCTGCAGCAAGATGCAAATCAATACGCAGTCGTGTCAGGAATTCCAGAGCGGACTTTAATGTGGAAGCATCTTCCTTCTTCAAGACCCCCTGAATCTTGAGCGAGTCGATGTCTTTGACGCCATATTTGCAGTATGAGATCCAGCGTATGAGATGAAGGTCCCGCAATCCGCCTGCCGAACCTTTGACGTCCGGCTCCAATTCCTGAGCGAGAGGGCCTTCTGCCGTCCACCCATCTCGACGCGCGCTGAGACAGTCTTCAATGAACTTTCTTTTCCGCCGATTGATGACTTTGTCGCGAAACTCGCTGGTCAGGTTGTCAACCAGTTTTTGATTCCCCCATAGCCATCGCGCCTCGATCAGGGCAGTGGCAATCTGAGGGTCGCTTCGACCGAGTGAAATACAGGTGGGAATATCACGAACTGAATGTCCTAACTGAACCCCGGAATCCCAGCAAATCTGCACAAATCGAGATGCGAACTCCGTGAATGCCTCGGATTTGGCCCCGGACTGCAGAAAAAGAAGATCGATGTCAGAATACGGGGCAAGTTCTCCTCGCCCAATTCCTCCGACGGCAACAATCGCCCCCTGCTCTGAAATTAGTTTTACATCGTCGCCAAACTGCTGCAGCGTCTCGTCGACCAGTTGCAACAGAACCTTCTCAGTCCACTCACAGATGGATGCTGCAAGCTGAATTCCTGGAGTTCCAGCAGCAAATTGTTGTTTTGCACGTTCACGAATTTCAGCAAACAAAGCTTTGCGTCGAGCAATATCGTGAATCATTGGGTAAGGTCCGCTGGTCATTGTCGGCAGAATTCAAGTGTCCGAAAAAACGGTGACTCGAACTAAAGAAATCTCGTCAGCCTGTCTCGAAAAGTGGTTGACAAGGGATCAGCTTGAGAACGGATCGTGTCCGACATGAAAAAGTTGTTTCATCATGGCGACTCCCCTGACAACATCGGCCTGAACACTGGTTCCGGTGGTTCGTTGCACATTGATCCAACCGGTGTAGTCCATCTCGTTCAATAGTGCCGCGACTTCTTCCCAGTCAATTTCACCACGTCCCACTGGAACCTCACGCCCGGCACTGCCCAACCCTCTGGCCGCGTCGCGCCCCTCCAGATGCCCGATGGTTCCAAACAGATCGCGCAGTTCCTGTCGGTAAGGGAGGCCACTTATCACCCATTCAGCAAGATCCGCGTCGACCTCAATTTGACCGGTCGGGATCTCATTGAGAAGTTGCTTCAATTCTCCGGCCGAATCGCCGCTGGGGTGAAGGCAAAGTGATACTCCAAACCGGTTTCCCATCGTCGCCAGATCGCTCAAAATCTGTACAAACGATTCACGTTCCGCGTTATCGGCGGGAGGAATCGATCCAGGGCGGAGAATGAACGTCCGTACTTTCAGCGATGATGCAAACTGAATCGCTTCTCGGATTGCTGAAAGACGCTGATCCAGTCTTTCGGGATCGCTGATGGGCCCCCGCAATGGAAAGGAGACAGAGGCCAGTTCCAGCTCTCGTTCTTTCAAATAGTGCAGAATCTGTCGCCGGGCTGAATCTCCGAACTCTGACGGTTTGACCTCGTTTCTTAGATCAAACTGCACGCCATCCACACCGATCTGCAATGCGGAATCAATCGCCACTCGCAAGTTCGTCTGGAACGTCGTTGTCGGGACAGAAACTCTGATCCGCATATCAATCACTCCGGCACTGATTCTTATTCACACCTGTAGATCAGATGATGGCATCAACGCCAAATCCACAGTACCTCATCGGGACATTGGTTCCGGCCTGAAACCCACTCACTCCACAGTTCTCTCTCACAGCGACATTTCGCATTTGCATTACTGATTTTAAGGATTCTGCGACTCCTCAGCGTGAGCAGAACTCAAAATCTGTGCTGCATCTTCCACATAATAGGCCGTCCGGTTCAGGTTGTCTTGCTTCGAAAGCGGATTGCCATTCCTGATCATCCAACCAGCCGTAAATCTTCAATCCCTGACGGTTCTCTTCAATCGGACAGAAAGGATCAGCAACTGGAATTCCATCTGTTATTGAGAGATACTGGAACCGAACTCACCGTTTTGATCAAAGAGAGCCAATACGACATCCGCTTCCTTTCCAGAACCACATGTCGCCCCGCCGGAAGATCTTTCTCAATTGTCTGTACCTGAAGTGATGAAGAATGCCTGAACGCATCTGCACCGTGCTCGACTTTCTTGCAACCTTCGCCCCCTTATCGTTGGCGGAAGACTGGGACAATGTCGGCCTCCTGCTCGGTGATCGGGATCAGTCGGCAGAACGTATTCTCACCTGTCTGACATTGACCCCGGATGTTGCGGAAGAGGCGATTGCTCAGCAGGCGCAGCTCATCGTTTCGCACCACCCGATTCTGTTCAAAGCAGTTCAAAAACTGACTTCCGAGAATTCAGAAGGGCACATGCTGTTACGACTGATTCAAAATGGAATTGCCGTTTTCAGCCCGCATACGGCCTTTGATTCCGCGAAGTCTGGCATCAATCAACAACTCGCCGAATCTCTGGGACTTGTTGACATTCAACCACTCCGCCCGCACTCAGAATCGGATCTTGCCGGGCTGGGAAGCGGGCGTCGAGGATACTTCGAGACACCGATTGCTCTCGGAGAGTTTTTAAGCAACGTCAAATCGCTGCTGGGAATCTCTGCACTCCCGTACGTTGGTGATCTCCAACGGCCTGTCTCATCAGTCGCGGTCGCCTGTGGGTCGGCAGGTGAATTCCTGTCGGATGCAAAGAGAGCCGGTTGCGACCTCTTCCTGACAGGCGAAACCCGGTTTCACACATGCCTGGAAGCCAGAGACCGAGACATTGCGCTGGTGATGGTCGGACATTACGCCTCAGAACGGCCCGGAGTCGAACGACTCGCGGAAATTCTTCAGCAACAGTTTCCATCACTGCTGGTCTGGGCCAGCCGTGTGGAACGCGATCCAGTAGAGTGGAGTCTGTTATGAGTGAGTTAGTGAAATCTCGACCATCAGGAATGACAATCACTGCTCGCGCCCTGAAACTCCGCTGCCCTCGTTGTGGAGAAGGTTCTATCTTTCAGGGACTCTTTCGCATGCACGATCATTGCGAACAGTGTCACTTCAATTTTCAGCGGGAACCCGGTTACTATCTCGGGGCCATCTACATGAATTATGGGATGACTTCGTTGATTTCAACAGTCTCCTACCTTATCGGGCGATTCTATTTTCAGGTTCCCGCACTGCAATTAGTCATTCCACTCGCCCTGTTTTGTATTGGATTTCCCCTGATCATGTTCCGGTATTCACGAGCACTCTGGCTGGCACTGGATTGCCGGGTCGATCAGTCTGTACTTGAGGAAACACCTGACTTCGTGTCTTCTCCCAAAACACAGGATTGAGGAAATACACGGATGGCGATTCATTTTATTTGCATTTCCGAACTCCCAGCCGCGTCGCTTGGTTGCTATGGCGAAGTTCGAGTTCCGACCCCCAGTTTCGATTCCCTGGCAGATATCTCCGTCGTCTTTAATGCCTTCTTCTCCGCCCCAGGACACCCTGCCAGTGTGATCGAACAGGCGGATCTCCCGAAGAAGGTCTATCAATGGCAGCCGGCCCCTTTAGATGTTGCGACCTTGTTCAAAGCGACCGGATGCTGGTTGAATGAATCAGAGATCACAGCCATTTTCACACCGGAAGCAGATGACGACACTTCGGTTTCAGGCGTATTACGGCGTCTGAACGAAGTCTGTCCAGACGAGCGATCTCAACTGGTACAGGCAACAGCCACCGTGCTTGCCTTCGATACCGCTCTTGGTGAATTCGTGGATGGGTTGGAGTTCGAGGACGACGACCTGCTTATTGTCGTTGGAAACAGTGGGGACACACGCAGGCTGCCGCGAAATCGACCAGACTGGCTCGCTGAAGTATCGAGTACCTCCATCCATTTGCCGCTCCTGGTCTGCTCTCCTGGCACCGGGACACATTATCGCGTTGAAAATCGAATCGGCGTGGATGAGTTTGCCGACTTGATTGAGGCATTGAATGAAGAGGGATTCACGGCAATCGAAACATGGCAAGATGATCTCGATGAAGGGCCACTCGTCATTCAAACAGCATCATCTCTTGCGACCCGATCAGACGAATGGCTCATCGTTGAGCGTATTGCAAACCGTGACGAACTGGACGTCGAATCAAATGTGATGTTGTTCCGAAAACCGGAAGACCTCTGGGAAACGCAGGACGTGGCCTCACAGTATCCCGACCTGATCGAAGAATACCTTGACGGTCGCACGTCGGAATCCTGACACCAACGTTTCGAAACATCGCGAGGCATCAACAGGCTTTTATCCACACCCAGCGACACGATAGGATGTGAGTGCGGTTTCCGTCATCCATTCCAATCGCGTAAACAACCGTCGGCAAAAATCATCCGGCATCTGCTGAAAGCAGCAAGTGTTGTTCGACCATGACAGAAGGGCCAGACAATGACAAAGATTGATGCCCACCAGCACTTCTGGCAGTTGGACCTCCCATTCGACACTGAATGGTTGAAGAGCCCCGAACATCAACCAATCTGTCGGGACTATCTTCCTGCAGATCTCAAGCCTCATCTGGACCGCTGCCACATCTCAAAGTCGATCTTTGTGCAGACGCAGCACAATCTGGAGGAAAACCGTTGGGCTCTGACTCTTGCCGACCATTATCCATTCATCGCAGGTGTCGTCGGTTGGGTTGACCTTGCAAGTCCGGCCTGTGAAGACCAGTTGCTGGAGTTCAAGGCGCATCCTCGATTTGTCGGAATTCGCCACATCACTCAAGGCGAACCTGACACGGACTTCATCGTTCGCCCGGAGATCATTCGTGGGCTTCAAATCCTGCAGAAACATCAGGTCCCATTCGATCTGCTGTTTTATGTGAAGCATCTCAAACATGCCGCCACCGTCGCACGCCAATGTCCGAACTTGCCGCTGGTGATTGATCATCTGGCAAAACCGCAAATCAAAGAGCACCAAATCGAGAACTGGCTGCCACATCTAAAAGCAGCCGCCGCCTGTGAAAACGTTTACTGCAAACTCTCAGGCATGGTGACAGAAGCAGATTGGAAGAACTGGAAACCTGCAGATTTACGCCCCTATGTTGAACATGCGCTGGAACTGTTCGGTCCTCAGCGCTGCATGTTCGGCTCAGACTGGCCGGTCTGCGAGCTGGCAGGAACGTATGAGCAGGTTCATTCAGCGCTGAACGAATGCCTGGGATCACTGAGTGCTAATGAACAGGCGGCAATCTGGGGGCAGACCGCGCAGCGTTTCTACCAACTGAAATAGTAAGCCTCCCAAAAGCAGAACGCCCAAGGTTCCTTACTTCGAACCTTGGGCGCCATCTGGAAAACAACGGACTTACTGTGCGTTAGAGCAACTTGCAAAATAATTCCCACGCTTCCGCCACGCGGTGAGTTGCGTTTCATCAATCGAAACGGCCGCTGCGCGGGCACTCGGTAGAGCAA
>JBEBTF010000217.1:0-6755 GCA_040393865.1 Planctomicrobium piriforme
CCTTCCGGAACGGGTTGTCTCGGTCCGAGCAACGTTGAGTTCGGATAGTAGCTGAGCACTTCAATTTTGAACGGAAAACGTGAGTCCGTAATTGTTGCGGAAGGATTCCTGAGAAGATTGGCGTCAATCACCGTGACGAGATCTTTGTCCGCAGGAGAGTGATCCACGACCGCCAGTTCCACGGCACGAGTATCACGACTGAAGTGGGACGACTGCCCCTCAACCAGGTACATCTGACTTTCAACGTGCTCTACTCCGACGATGACGTCGTAGGCCATCATCAACCCGATCCCCGCATGGAGAAGCACAATTCCCGCCCGCTTTTTGAAAACGGCAATGCATCCCACCAGAAGAACCAGTCCGGCGAATGTCGCCTTGATCACCTGATAGAGAATTCGCATTGTCGATTCGTCAGAGGTATCAGCACTCAGCGCGAAATAAGACGATGCGGCAAGCGTCACCGCCAACATGCCATAGAACCAGCGACGTTCCGGATGATTTCGGTCTGCAACAATTGCGGCATAAACCGAAATGGCAGCCAGTCCAAACAGAACGGATTGCATTAACCACCAGAAGGTGCGGTAACTGACCAGTGGATCGGTCTGTAACCCTTCTGAACTGGAACCGCTCACGATCACTGCGAATGTGACAAGAGCGCCGAGTAGAATCATTCCCCAGCCAATAACCAACCGGCTTCCTTTGGCCTGTACACGGAAGCGAACGGTGTGCGCGGCCAGCAGATTGACGAGCATCACAGCGCCAATCACCCAACCTTTAGGAAACCAGATCCCAACATAATCTTGAAACTGAGGAGCCCCTTGGGGGAAGAAGGCGGGTGGGAAAAACAGTTTTGGCTTCACCCACACAAACAGTTCAGACAGATGAAGGTAAGGAAAAGTGCTTGTGATCAGCCGCTGGAAATCAACACGGAAATAATCCCGCACGACCTTCCAGATGTCATCTTCGACCTGCGCGAGCGTGCCAACCAGAATGATGAAAATCCCTGCGAGAAAGCAGGCCACCGTCAATCGCAAGGACGCGAAGGGACTTAATGTATCCTGGACACATTTCCAAAGAGACGAATCCGACGGGTTGACGTAATCTCGAGTTACCGTAGGAGCCGTTGGCTGCGCCGGAACATCGGTTCTAGGTGGCTGTTGCATTGCTTCCCTCAGATCGTCTTGGCAGCACGCCGAAACTGTTTCCGTTGTGGCAGTTGAAATGCCCTGCTGATTTCACAATTCTGTGATACACACCCATCATGCCGTCGTGGTCAGGGTTGCGTTTGGAACTTGATGGTTTTCAGGAACTGCTTGAAGTGTTCCCGTTCAGCGTCAATCGCAGCGGTTGGCCCCATCGCTTTGAAAAACCATTTCGAATCACCATCTGGCACCAACACCGCCAGAGTCGCTTTCTCTTTTCCAATCGCTTCGACGTAGACCGCTTTCTTCCCGTCAATTTCCATGTCAGTGGTATGGGACTTGAGGTCTTCCTCTTTGATTGGTTCCAGATTGACTTCGCCTCGCCATCGATTCAGATTCGAAAGGGCTTCGCCGCCGCCCCCGAGTCGCGTAACGCTGACGTCAACTTTCCCGTCCTTTGTTTCAGCAGCCAACGACAAAAGCCGGATCGTGTTTCCAGCCAATTCCTTCCACCCTTCAGGGAGGGTGAACGTGATCGGAGCTTTAGCAGGTGCGGTCACGGTTTCCGGAAGATTTGCTGATCCATTAATAATGATCGCTGCAAGCATGCGTGCTGGCCCAGCGCCAGTCGCTTCGCCTGTCAGGTTGACCATCGCGACCAGTCTTGAATTGACCGGAACAATCAGAACTTCGCCTTCTGCACGGGCGTGTTCGATCCAGTCCTTTTCGTCGTACGGCTTCTGGTTCAATTGTCCTCGCCAGCGGTTGATGTTTTCCAGCAGGTATTTGGAAACATCTTCTCCCATCACTGGCAGCGTGGAGAGTGTGATTTCAAGCGGTGGATTGGAATCCGCCAGTTTCAAAGTTTGATAACGAGGAGGGGGTCCGTTCGAAACCGCCCAGCCTTCCGGGACCTGATAAGACGGTGTCCCATCCTCAGAGAACTCCATGGAACGAACCATCCCGGTGAATGCAGGAACTTCTTTCAGGATGCTGTCCGATGGCCCCATCAGCTTGAAGAACCAGGCGTTCGCTCCGCTCAGCAATGGGCCAGCTGGAACTCGGGTCGGTTTTGGCATTCCCTCGACGGCTGTTTTGGGAACCGAATATTGCCGAACGCTTTCTTCACGTTTGCAACCGGAGACTCCGCTGACCACCATCACCGCAAGGCAGCACACTACAACAGTTGATTGAACAGATTGAATCATGAGATGCGAGTGGTAATGAGGGTTCCAGGCGGGGATCGACTGGCAACATGACTCGTGACCTCACAAGCAACGATCGACTCATTTCGAATCGAGTGTCCGCGCTCAGTCACCATACTGCCACTTTTATTAGAAACCGCTCTTCGAGTGCGACTGTTCGTCCCTTTTCAAACGATTTCCAATCCCCCATTCTAGTTGTGTCCTCCCCGAAATTCACATGTGGGAATCTGATTTTCTTGCCGAAAGCAATACGCAATCCCACGTTATGCATGCCTGAATAGCTGATTTCTCAGGGGAAGATGGTTGCAAACGCTGCAATTCCAATGATTTGGTGTGTGTCGTCGTGGAATCCCAAATGTCGGAAACCGCTGGTTCGCGTCGCTAAACTTCATTTTGCCAATCTGTCAACATTGATGGAATCGCCGTCAAGGTGAGACATTCAGATCGAGTCGCCGAACGTGAGATATGAAGTTCTTAGCCGCCCCGGAGAAATAGTGACGTGCTGAATTCTGTCGCTCAAACGGCACGCCATCGACCGGCGCTGACTTCAGCCATCGGGTTTGGACTGGGCATCGCAATAGACCATCACTGGCACCTTCCAATCTGGCTCTGGTTGGTTCTCGCACTGGCCTGCATTCTTTTGACCTTGATCGCCATGAGCCTGCCGCGATCTGCTCGCTTGAGTTCAGTTGCGATAATAGGACTTCTTTTCTGCACTGGCGCCGCGCGCCATCACATTGCATGGTCAATTACTCCTAGTGATGACCTGACAAAATGGTGCTCGGAATCTCCGCAGTCGGTCGCTGTGACGGGGCTGATGGTTCGTCCGATTGAGATTCACGATCGCCCGATCGGACCACATATTCCTCCGTGGATGGAGATCGACCGTTCAGTTGGCTTGTTGCGAGTTGAAAACCTGGACGTCGATGGAACTGCGGTTCCCAGTTCGGGTCATGTCCGGCTGGAAGTGAATGGCCACCTGGTCGGGATCTCTGTTGGGGATCGCGTCGAAGTTCTCGGTAAACTCTCCCGACCTGGTCCGCCGGTGAATCCCGGTGCTGTTTCTTATGCAGAGTTCCTGAAATTGCAGGGAACGAATGCACAGCTACGTGCCTCTCATCCGGCAGCCGTACGGAAGATTCATTCCGAGAGGGGAGTTCTGTGGACCGTCGCTCGTTGGAGAGAAGGAATTCGGCAGGAATGCCAGAGGCTGATGGCAGCGGAGTTACGCCCCCCGTTGCGAGGCCTCGCTTCTTCTTTACTGATTGGTGATCGCACGGAGCTGACAGAAGAACTGAAAGAACAATTCGCCGAAACCGGAATGATGCACCTCATTGCGATCTCCGGACTGAATGTCGGCATCATGCTTGGGATTATTTTCTTCTTCGGGCGTCTGCTGAACCTTGGATTTTACTCATCCGCTTGGGGAATGATTCTGGCAGCGCTCCTGTTTACCTGGATCACAGATCACCAACCGTCGGTCATTCGGGCGGGGCTGCTGATCGTTCTCGGGTTACTGGGAACGATGTGGAATCGTCGTACTGATGCATGGAACACACTGGCCGTTTGCGCACTGATTCTGCTGGTCTGGAACCCTCTTAATCTATTTGACATTGGAGCGCAGTTTTCTTTTCTTGCCGTCGCCGCAATCTTCTGGTCCTCGCAGGTTTCACTGAAGCTGACTTATCGAAACCTGACCGGGATTCCATACGAACGCACGATCTGGCAGCAGAGATTGATCGATGCTGGCTGGGTGCTGGCGCAGATGTATTTCGTGACCGGAGCGATTTGGCTTGCGACGGTCCCGCTGACCATGGCGACTTTTCATCTGATCACCCCTGTGGGTTTGCTTCTCGACTTGTTGCTGGTTCCACTTGCCACTTTCGTGTTGGGGGTCGGCTATCTATTTCTGGGGATCGGGTTGATTGCTCCCTGGATCGCCAGCTGGATTGCAATTCCGTTTTATTGGGGACTTTGGCTCATGCAGGTGTCCATTGCCTGGGGGCATCAAATCCCCTTTGGGCACTTGTTTGTTCCCGCGACCTACTGGTGGTGGTTACTCGGCTTTTATGTGCTCCTTTGGCTGACCTGGTTTGGAGCGGCAACCTGGCGGGAGTGGCACTGGGGGAAGAGAATTTTACCATTATGGATCGTGCTGGGATTACTGCTGCCGCTCATCCCAACGGCGCGGCGTCCGTTTCGGTGTACCTTTCTATCTGTTGGACATGGACTGGCCTGTGTCATTGAACTGCCGAATCGTGAAACAATCCTTTATGACGCAGGTACCCTGGGAGATGGTCGACGGGCTCAACGCGCCGTAGAACGACTTCTTTGGACGCGGGGCATTCGAGTCATCGACACCATCATCGTGTCACATGCGGATCACGATCATTTCAGTGGCTTGTTTGGCCTGTTTGAAAAGTTTCCGATACGGCAACTGCTGATGTCACCTCAGTCCGCGCGTTCAACTCAAACCGGAGTCGTCGATTTACTGCAAACTTCAATCACGAATCACGTCCCAGTGAACTTACTCACTGCAGGTGACCAACTGAGTTCCAAGATGAAAGACATCACCATTGATGTTCTGCATCCGAGAGGAACAATTCGTGGAGCAGAAGATAATTCCCACAGTCTTGTGATGGCGGTGAATTATGCAGGACGTCGAATTTTGCTGACCGGAGATCTGGAACGAGAAGGGCTTTCCGAGTTTCTTCGTCGAGATGACATTCGTTGTGATGTCATGCTGTCCCCACATCACGGAGGACAGGAAGCCAACCGTCCGGAACTCTATGTGCAGACCGACCCAAAGTGGGTGGTCATGAGCAGTGGCCGCCAGCATGTTCATGCGATCGAAGAGACATTGAAAGGCCGCAACGTACTCAACACAGCAACCTCTGGGGCGATCACGTTTGAGATTGATTCTGATGGAAACATCCGACAGTTCGAACACTTGAATTGATACCGCGATGCCCCAACACCACAGAATTCGGAGCCGCTCAAAAGAGACCCCGCGTTGCGCGAAGCCATATTAAAAAGAAAAAGCTCGGTCCTCATGAGAGGACCGAGCCGACTTGTCTACTCGGAGATCAGTGATCCCGAGGCGTCGTGATAGAAATCACGACTGGAGAACGAGCAAATTGCCGAAGCCAAATCGGCACCGTTCTCCCGGTGGCTGTCATCGACAGCCCGCCGACTGTCTTAGACAGTGCCACCTCGTTGTTGGCTACTACAGTCATGTTCCACAGGACCACCTCCTTTCATCTTAAACCATCCTGCTTCTGCCGGCTTCGCCAGTCCAGCTACTTCGCAGACTTCAGTTTTTCCGAGCTTGCGTAGGGCTCGGACCGATTAAAAACATTGTCGCATTCCCACCGACACAGACAAGACCAATCTTTGCCGGTTCGCAAAAAAAACATTGCCAAAAAACAACATCCTGCGAGGAAACGACTTACGACACAAACTCGCGAATCGTGGTTCGGCCTCCGGTTCATACGAACTGTGTACTCTGCTCAAGATTACATCGTCACTTCGCATTCGAACCGGCGGGGGCTTTCCCTCGCCAACGTTGAAACGTGTTCTGTCAATCTGCTTTTAGAAACGCGTCGCCTTCAACGAGATCGCGATAATCGACTTTGCACGGTGTGCCTCGTCGTGGCAAATGTTGTCAGTTGGTACGCAGTCTCTTTTATCCTGATGATTGCTATTTTTTTAAAGTAGTAATTGCATGCATCAAAACAGAGAGATACGATCGGCTTTAACTTACCTGTCTCTCGGTTCCTCGGCAACATTGAATGTGTTGTCGAAAATAAATCGTAATCATCAGCAGATTTTAAAGATAACACACTTAACACGATGTTGATCACTCAATTCTGTGTGCTGTGTGTGTGTAATTTCTGTCGACACATCGAGCCTTCTGATTCGATTTCGATTTCTGGCTAACTTCCAAGATTGTTTTTATTGGCATACTGAACCGCGTCCCATGGTCGTATGGCGTTTCTTCCAGTGCTGGCTATCCAATTTCAGGACAGGAGTTTTCCCTTCAGCCTTTTATGTCGAGTTGTTCGTCTCGATCCCGGACCAATTCGTTTTCGTTCAACTGACTCTTGTCAATCTCCTATTTGATTTCGCCGAAGCAGGAGGTAGCGATGTTCAGAAATATGATCCGTTCTGGATTCACTTTAATTGAATTACTCGTCGTCATCGCCATTATCGCTGTTTTAATAGCTCTTTTACTTCCTGCAGTTCAGCAGGCGCGAGAAGCGGCAAGGAGAACACAGTGCAAGAACAACGTTAAGCAACTCTGCATTGCGTTGCATAATTATCATGATGTTTCTGGTCAGTTTCCAATTGCCACCTTTCCGTATGTTGGAGCAGGCGGACCGACAACAGACTATGTCAAATCAAGTTC
>JBEBTF010000218.1:0-6732 GCA_040393865.1 Planctomicrobium piriforme
TCTCCTATTGAGAAGGCTGCTGCGCGGCCACATGATAGACCGATACGGTCTAGAGTACCTTGCGAAATCATTTCCACGCTTCCGCCACGCGGCGAGTTGCGTTTCATCAATCCAAACGGCCGCTGCGCAGGCACTCAGTAGGGAAAACTGCTCTGATTCCACTGACGAATCAGTGAATGAAATCATGTAGTCGCAGTTGGATTCTGGTGAGCACGTCTCATGACACTGTGGTGAATTCCATAAGAGAAGTAGAACAGAATTCCCAATGCCAGCCAGCCTGCGAGTCGAATCCATGTATCGAGCGGCAGGAAGAACATCAGGGTAATGTTCACCAGAATGCCCAGCGGGGCGATGATAAAGAGGGCAGGACATTTGAATGGACGAGGGGCTTCTGGTCGGGTGATTCTCAGGATCAACACAGAAGTGCAGACCATGACGAAGGCCATCAGTGTCCCGATGCTGACCATTTCTTCCAGTAACTGGATGGGCAGGAATCCAGCGGCGAGAGCAATCCCGGCCCCGGTCAAAATGGTCGAGCGATGCGGTGTTCGGTACTTAGGGTGAACTGTGCCAAACAGGTTTCGTGGAAGCAGTCCATCTCGCGCCATTGCAAGGAAAACGCGAGATTGACTCAGGAACTGCACCAGCATGACGCTCGTTAATCCTGCAAGAGCACCGACCGCAATGAACGCTGCGAGAGAGTTCAGCAGCCAGCTGTCTTCATTTACGGCCTGTCGGCGGAAGGCTTCCGCGACCGCCGCTTTTGTATCAATCTGATAATACGGTTCCATTCCACAGAGAACCCCTGACACGAGAATGTAGAGCAGGGTACAGATCACCAGTGAACTCAGGATTGCGATGGGAACGTTTCGTTGTGGATTGACTGCCTCTTCTGCATGGGTCGAGATGGAATCGAACCCGATGTAGGCAAAGAAGACGAGGGCGGCACCGACCATGATTCCGGAAAAACCATAGGGCATAAATGGATTGCGGACAGCGTCATCGATCGGCTCCAGCGAGGAGCGAATTCCCAGGACGCCGAGCATGCCCCATTTCTTGATGGAGTTGGGAAGCGATTCCAGGTGAGCGACTTCGGCGTCGGTCATCCCTTGGGCGATTTCAGGGTGACTCTTCAATAAGTCGGCCCCGCTAGTCTGACCATCATGGTGAGTTGGTGAAACCATCGCGGCAATTTCTGGACGCCTTTTCAGGTAATCGACAAGGTCGACATCTTTGCGGTTTTCGACAGGAACAGTGGTCCAGTTGGCTGAGTTGACGTACCCAACTCCCAGTGCAATGACCATCAGAACAACCGCGAGTTTCACAATCACCAGAAATGTGTTGGTGAATACGCTTTCCCGAATTCCGCGGACCAGCACGACGGTGATTGCCAGCATGATCAAGATGGCAGGAATGTTGCCGTATGCCTGAATGACCTGATCTCCGACGACGACAGGAGTAAATGGGTCCGACGTTAAATACGGGGGGATCTCGACCCCAAAGACCGTGAGTAATGCCACATTGAGATAGTGCGTCCAGTGCGAGGCAACGACCCCGCACGCCATCGAGTATTCGAGGATGAGATCCCAGCCGATGATCCAGGCACAGATTTCGCCCAGTGTGGCGTATGTATATGTATAGGCGCTGCCTGCGACGGGCGCGAGCGATGCGAATTCTGCATAACACATCGCGGCGAAAATGCAGGCGATTCCGGCAAGTGCAAACGAGAGGACAACAGCAGGTCCCGCATCGTTTGCGGCGACTCGACCGGTCATTGCAAAGATCCCGGCACCGATGATCGCCCCGACTCCCAGTGATGTCAGAGAAATTGGCCCCAGGATGCGATGCAAGCGGTTTTCAGCTTTCATCTCGGAGTCGAGCATCTCCAGCGACTTGCGTTCGAAGAGGTGCTTCCACTGCATTTATTCGTCCTGCTTGAAAGGAGTGAAAATGTCGGTATGTGTACTGCTGTTGATCTTCCCGGAGGAGGTGCGTTGAGTGCGAACGCGATCAAAACTCTCCGGAATACATTCTTCCGAATACTGTGGCAGGTCATGGAACCTGTCTGATCACCGAATTCATTTCGGAATCGGCAGGTTGAAATTTATTGTGCCAAGGGAGATTACGAAATCTGGCAGGCCGTGCATTCCGTCAAATTTCAGAGATACGCCTGTGAAATGCGCTCCAGTCCACTCGAATTCAGGCAAAATTGCAATCGAGACCTGTCTGAAATTGATAGGGCGCGTGCGGTGCTTTCAGGTCGTTGCAATCTGTTGTCGTCAGATTGAATGTGTAAACTGGCGAAACAGATGGTTCACCTCAATCCTTGAGACTGAAGCAGGCCAGAGATATCTTGCGTTTATTGGACAGCATGCATGCGAATTAAATGGAGATTGCCATGAACATTGGACCAGCAGGATCAGAACCGAGTTTCAGTCGGCGAGCATTTCTGGGAACGATTGCTGCCGGTTCCGTTGCTTTGGCGTCTCCGACGTTTGCAGCCAACCCGATTGTGAGAACAGGGAAGGCTCATTTTAAGCTGTCACTCGCAGCGTATTCGTTTCACAAGCAGATGTTTCGCAATTGGCCAAAGCCGTCCGAGAAAAAGTCTGACTTTTCATTGGTGAACGTGATTGATTTTTGTGCGAAACACAATGTCGATGCCGTTGAGCTGACCAGCTACTACTTCCCGAACCCGCTTTCTTCTGATTACATCAATCAGATTAAGGAACAGGCGTTCCGCCTTGGGGTCGATATTTCCGGAACGGCGATCGGCAACGATTTCTGTTTGCCGGAAGGGCCGGCACGCGATGCAGAACTTGCTCATTGCCGTCTCTGGATCGATTACGCGGCAGAGATGGGGGCTCCTGTCATTCGAATCTTTGCTGGCAAAGTTCCGAAAGGAGACACCGAAGAAGCCGCAATTGAACGCTGTGTTGCCGGAATCAACGAGTGCTTGAAGTATGCCGCACAGAAGGGAGTCGTCCTGGCTCTTGAGAACCATCACGGGATCACATCAACAGCGAAGCAGATGCTGAGCATTGTGAAGAAAGTTGACCCTTCTCCATGGTTCGGGGTGAACTTTGACAGCGGAAACTTCCTGTTAGACGATCCATACAACGATTTGGAGCAGATTGCACCGTATGCTGTGAATGCCCAGATTAAAGTCGCGGTCAAGAAGTCGAACGGCGAACGGGCGCCAATGGACCTGCCACGAGTTGTCTCGATTCTCCGTCAGGCTGGTTATCGTGGCTATATCGTCCTTGAGTACGAAGAAGCAGAAGATCCGTTCACCGCAGTGCCACGCTATCTGGATCAATTGAGAACATTGATTCAGTAATGCGATGAATGTTTGAAACAGGCAAAAAGAAAGCTCTCACCGGTCTCGATCTGGTGAGAGCTTTCTTTGTTTTCAATGGGTGTCAGAGCAGGGGGCAGTATAAACGCCGCAGAGGCTGTTCGCAGTCGTTTATCGTTGTGTTGAGTAGCCAGTTTGTTGAACCTCAGAGGCTTCTTTCAAACCGGTACTGCCACGCATTGCGCCGCTGATGCCGAGAATTTCCGGGTGACGAGCAACTTTGTCTGCAAAGACTCGCAGGTCTTTCATGGCCGGATTCAGGTTGTCGAACAGCACCGTCAATGCGGCCGCCGATCGGTTCAGGTTCTGATAGAGTTGTGGATCGGACGCCAGTTTCTGAACGGTTCCATTTTTGTCGTTCAGCACTTGAGAAAACCGATTCAGCTCTGTCAGCAGTGTTTCCAGTTGAATCAGACTGCCGGAGAGTTTTCTGGCAATGACGTCACTTTCTTGTGCCAACGGAAGTGTTGCCTGCTGAATGGTGTCCAGATTCTCTGTGACTTTGGCCATCGATGCCCGAGCAGCCATAATGGTTTGTCTGGTTTCTTCGGCGATCAATGGTAAAGAAGCGGCAGTCTGGCGCAGATTCTGTTGCAGTTGAGGATCTGCCAGCAGGGAATTGGCGTGTGTCAGAGTTGAGGAGACAGAGCGGAGCGTGCTGCTGGCCTCGGCGAATGTCTGGGATGCTCCCTGCAGTGTTTCGTTGAACTGATCGAGTGTCAGCGCGGATCGTTCAATGACCTGGTCGAGAGTTCCGCGATTCGTTTCCATCAGGCCGTTCAGGTTTTTCCCGACACGTTTCCATTCGTCGCTGGTGGTCACAAACGAATTCAGCGTGGCCCCCACAGTCTGTTCAAGACGTTCGATTGCAACCATGGGGTCGTTTGCCTGTTGCCCTTTGAGACGCGAACGTGGCTGCAGGAATTCCTGAGATTTCCCGCTGGAGAAGTTGATGCTGGCGTCACCGAAAAGTGATCGGGAGAGTGTCGCATTCGTATCAGATCGCAGATTGCGATTCTCGAAAATGTTGAGGATGACAAGAACACCCCCTTCGGATTCATCCAGAACAAGTTCATCGACGACCCCAATGCCGATTCCATTCTGTCGAACAGGGCATCCGGCATGGAGCCCGGGAACCTCGTCGAAGTGAACGGCAATCTGGTAGGTCTTCAGCCAGTAGTCTTTCAGATCACTGAACTGAACCAGCAGACCAGCCCCGACTCCCATCGCGAGTACGACGAATAATCCGACGCGAAATTGAAGTTGGCGTTCTGTCATGTCACTGGCAATCTGTCGTTTCATGAAACGACGTAAGTAATAAACAAGTCCGTGATTCGATTTACATGGGCCCGGCTCAGGTGTCAGCCGGGGAATCAAAATCAGGTTTCGATTCGTTCCAGCAGTCGGTCGCCGGCCTCACCTCGAACAAATTGAGAGACGCGGGGATCAGGGCTCTCAAATGCTTCTTCCGCTGTCCCGTCAAAAATCAGTTGTGGCTCATCGGGGCCGATTCGCGTCAGCGGGTACAGCATGACAACGCGATCAGAGACTTTTCGTACGGTGACCATGTCGTGTGTCACAACGATACTTGTCATCTGATACCGTTCTTTGGTTCGGATGATCAGTTCGTTAATCACATCACTCATGATGGGATCTAACCCTGTCGTGGGTTCGTCATACAACATCACATCCGGGTTGAGTGCGAGTGCCCTTGCGAGTGCGACACGCTTTCGCATTCCCCCGGAAAGTTCTGCTGGCTTCTTGGGGCCCACAATGCGTGAATCGAGCCCGACATCTCTCAGACGCTCATGCACAATCGAGTCGATTTCCTGTGCGTCCATGCGTGTATTCTGTCGCAGACTAAATGCCACATTTTCGTAGTTCGTCAGGCTGTCAAACAGGGCGCCCATTTGAAACAGATAGCCAATACGAAGCCGAAACTGATTCAGTTCACCTTCTCGAAATTCTGAAGTCGGTTTTCCCCACCAGCGTACGGTTCCCGTTGTAGGCGAAATCAGATTCATCAGGAGTTTGAGTGTGACACTCTTTCCGCAACCGGATTCGCCAATTACGACTAAGGTTTTGCCGGCTTCGACCGAGAGATCAATGTCTCTCAGGATCGGTTGCGGGCCGAACGCTTTCGTAATTCCCTGAAGTTCAAGTGGCGGAATCATAGGAACCGTGATGTGACTTGTGCTTTCCTTAGTGAAGCAAGGGGGACAACCGAACGTAACGAGTTAACTTCCAAAACCAGTACGAGGCCAAAGCAGGCTGGCTGTTTCCATCAACAGGAACCCCAGCACAAAGTCAATTGCCAGAATCACAATGAAGGAATAGACGAAGGCTTCAGTCGCTGCTTGCCCGACTCCTTCTGCTCCTGCCTTGCTGTGGAAGCCACGGTGGCAGGCGATGACAGAGATGGCGGCACCAAAAAACAGACTCTTCAAAATGCCGCTCCACAAATCGAACGAGGTCACGAAGTCTGCGGAATAGTGCCAGTAGTAGAAACTGTTGATCTGCAGAACTTGAACACTGAACCACCATCCAGAGAACACCCCGATACCGTCGGCTATCAAAGTCAGCATGGGAATCAGCATGACACAGGCAATGAAGCGAGGCACCACCAGATAGGCGATGGGATTCGCGCCCAATGCTGTTAATGCGTCAATCTGTTCAGTGACGCGCATGGTGCCAAGTTGGGCAGCCATCGAACTTCCAACGCGACCAGCCAGCATGACGGCGGCCAATACCGGCCCCAACTCTTTCAAAAGAGTGACGTTCACCACCGTTCCCAGTTGATTCTCCATGTGCATCATGGCGAACTGTTCGTAGGACTGGACGGCCAGAACCATCCCAATGAAGCCACCAGTGACCAGAATGACCGGAACACTCTGGACGCCAATCTGGTAAAGAACCGGCCACAGGACGTTTCCTTTAGGCCAGGCGCGGATCATCCAGCCGAGCATCCGGCTGAAAAACAGAGTGAGATCGCCGGTCAGCAACAGAAATTCAACGACGAAACGACCCAGGAAATGGATCGGAGAGTCAGATTGATGGGTTACGGTTCCGGACGACATGGTGAAACTGGTTCAGCAAAATGTGTGGTCGATCTCATTTGGTCCCGAGGGCCGGAACCAAAGTGCAATCGGCAGATTTTGCGGGGACTCTACCCCAATTCGGCGAAATGGGTCGAGACCGAATTTCCTACCGCCTGTCATGGGCAAGTAATGTCAAACTGGGAAAGAACGTTTCACGAAAGAAGCCGAACTCAAGGCTCCGGATTGCCATTGAGTTCGGCTTGTAAGTTGTTGCAGAGAAAAAGGTTTCGTTTTTTGGTCTTCCAGTCAGGAGTTGAAAGCCTGACTCACGGGGTC
>JBEBTF010000219.1:0-6722 GCA_040393865.1 Planctomicrobium piriforme
AGAGCAAACTGCTCCAGGAGAGATCAACAGTTCTGGGTGTTGTCCAGTCACTTTTTGTTTTCGTGGTTAATCAAAATCCTGACAAAAAGTTAGATGACAAGAGCCTGTTTGTTGGGTTAGGATGGCCGTCATCGGACGGAGTCTGATCTTTCCACGGAGGGAATCTTCTCATGGCTCAGGAACTCTACCATCCCGGTCTTAAAGGGGTGATTGCTGGCGAGACGGAGATCTGCAGACTTGATGATGGTCTGCTTTATCGTGGGTATTGCGTTCACGATCTGGCTGAAGAAGCCAGCTTTCTCGAAGTCGCTCATCTGCTGCTTTTCGAAGAGCTTCCGGATGAAGAACAGTTCGCTGATTTTTTGAGTGTGATTGTCGAGGAGCAACAGCTTCCGCCGATCATCGCACAGATCTATGAGCAGATTCCGGTTCACAATTCTCCGCTGGAAGTCCTGCGTACCGGCATCGGTCTGCTGGCTTTGCATGACCCAAATCCTGGGGAGATGATTCTGCAGTCTGGGCATTCTCAGACTCTGCGGTTGCTGGCACGTGTGCCGATGTTGATTGCAGCGTGGCATCGAGTCCGGATGGGGCAGCCGATTCTGGAACCGCGGGTTGAACTCAGCTTCATTGCCAATATTTATTACATGATCACAGGGCTGGTTCCGAGTGCGCTCTACGAACGTGCGCTGGAAGTCGCTTTCATTGCCGCAGCAGAACACGAGTTCAACCCATCGAGTTATGTCTCACGGATCGTGGGATCGGTACGGTCCAATCAATACAGCCCTGTCCTTGCTGCGTTGGATACCTTCATCGGCGTCGCGCATGGGGGAGGGGATGATCGCCCGCTCGATCTGCTGGCCGATATTGGTGACCCGTTGGGTGTAGAATCTTGGATCGCTCAGTTGCCGGCGAATCAACCGATTCCCGGTTTCGGACATCCGGTCTACACCAACTACGACCCTCGTGCCGCGATTCTGGAAGTCGAGTGTGAACGTCTCGCGAAAGCCTGTGGACGTACCGATCTCGAACAGCTCGCCGATTCAATTGAAAGAGCCGTTTGGCAGAAGCGTCGGCTTCCTCCAAACATCGATTGGTCGCTCGCACGTTTGTTCACTTACCTCGAATTTGACCGCGATCTGTTTCGTCCGTTGTTTGTCGCGGCAAGACTCGTCGGATGGAGCGCGCACGCCGTCGAACAGTGCGAATCTGGCGACGTGATTCGTCCGCGGGCACGTTATCGCGGAGCAGAAGACTGTGAATTTGAGTCCATGCACAGTCGTTCGGAGTAGCTCTAACTTGTTGTGAGAAAACGGCTTTTGCGTGACGGGCTGGCGGTGGACCCTCTGAGGGCTCGCTCCCGGGAAAAAGTTGCTGTCCCCATCTCGAATTTGATTATTCGGCGGGGTATGATACCGAATTCGATTTTCGCGGGTGAATTCCGCACCGAACTTCTGTGCAGCACAAGTTTTTTCCATGCATCAGCTTCCGATTCTTGGCGAGACGCCCCCCCTGCAAGTCATCAAACGTGGTGATGGCTCGAAGGGGACTTACGCCTTCATCAGCCTTGGGTGCCCGAAAAATCTTGTCGACAGCGAGAAAATGCTCGGCAGTCTGGCAGTGGATGGGTACACCCTCGTTTCTCAGCCAGAAGATGCCGATTTCGTCATCGTGAACACCTGTGGGTTCATCGACGAATCGCGTAAGGAATCCAAGGCTGTCATTCAGGAAATGCTGGACCTGAAGAAACAGGGGAAGACTCGCGGCGTGATCGTCGCCGGGTGTTTGCCTGAACGTGTCGGTGGATCTCTTCTTGATGAGATGCCTGACATCGACCACATCGTTGGGGTGTTTGGTCGCGACGAAATTACTCAGGTGGCAGAACGCCTCGTCGGCGGAGTTCGCGAGCAACGCGAGTTATTCCGCCCCGCTGCGATTCGTGCCCTTGATGACCGCGCACGTTTGCGAATCACACCGGGGCATTATGCTTATTTGAAAATTTCAGAAGGATGCGATCGTACCTGTACCTTCTGTTCGATTCCCAAGATGCGTGGGAAGCACGTCACAAAGCCAATCGAGATGGTGCTGGAAGAAGCACGCGAACTGGTGGATGACGGTGTTCGTGAATTGATCTTGGTTGCTCAAGACACCACTTACTACGGCATGGATTATTACGGAGAAGTCCGTCTTGCCGAGTTGCTGCGTCAACTCGATAAAGTCGATGGGCTCGACTGGATTCGGCTGATGTACCTGTATCCGGTCAACTTCACTGACGAGTTGATTGATACCATCGCCGGTGGCAGCAAAATCCTGCCGTATCTCGACATGCCGTTGCAGCACATCAACAGCACGATGTTGAAGCGGATGCAGCGTCGTGTGAATCGTGAAAAGACGGTCGAACTGGTTCAGAAACTTCGCGATCGCGTTCCGAATCTTGTTCTGCGAACCACATTCGTTGTCGGGTTCCCAGGCGAGACAGAAGATCAGTTCAACGAACTCTGTGACTTCGTTGAGGAAACACAGTTCGAACGAATGGGGGTCTTCCCATATTCATTGGAGCCGGGGACGGCTGCCGTCAAGCTGCCTGATCATCTCCCAGAAGAGGTGAAGCTGGAACGCCGCGATGCTCTGATGGAACTGCAACAGGAGATTGCGTTCGACTGGGGCAAGAAAATGGTCGACTATGAACTCGACTGCATCATCGATGGCCCTGCTGAGGGTGAAGACGGCGTCTTTGTTGGTCGAACCTTTGCTGACGCTCCTGAGATTGATGGAACAGTGATCGTTCAGGGAGAAGGTCTTGAACCAGGGCAGATGGTTCCTGTCACCATCGTTGACGCTCAGGAATATGACCTGATCGCTGTTGTGTCTGACGCGGAAGACGATGAGTAATCTTGGTGTTTTGTGGTCGGTATCGAATTCCTGAATCGCCAGTATGGAGTGCGTCGACATGTCCAATGATGCTCCCGATCAGGTCAAGCCGGCTGGTTCAACGCGAACTTTGAATATTCCGAACATGATCACGCTGTCACGCCTGGTGCTGACATTCGTGATCTTGATTCTGATGTCGTTCGATAAGTTCTGGTTTGCGAACACGATCCTGTTCATCGTGGCAGTGACCACTGATTTTGTGGACGGTTATCTCGCCAGAAAATGGAATCAGGTCTCGACATTGGGGCGGATTCTGGACCCGTTTGTCGACAAGATCATCATTGGTGGAACGATGATCTTTTTGACCGCAATCCCTGCGAGTGGAGTGACGGCGTGGATGACATTCACGGTGATCGCCAGAGAGTTGTTTATCACCGCTCTGCGATCCGTGTTGGAAGGGCAGGGAGTCGATTTTTCTGCTCAGTGGAGCGGGAAGGTCAAAATGCTGTTGCAGTCGATTGTGATTCCCGTTGCCATGCTTTCGCTGAGCGACCGCTTTCAGGGATGGCTGGGTGGTGGTTTCTCGACCTATCTCGTGATCCGGGATGGCATGTTGTGGGGGATGGTGGCAATCACCGTCTATTCAGGAGTGGAATATATTTTCCGCGCCTGGAGGATCATGAGTCGGAAGTCGTAATCTGGTCGGCGTCGATTGCAGGCTGAGTGCTTAGGTCTGAGTGCTAGTGCCTGAGCGATTTAATAGGGTCGGGAAGACTCGACTCCTGTGTGTTGCTTGTTGTGTGATTGTTTTGATTGAGATGGGATTGTTCTGTGCCGAAGCCGTTTCATAATCGTCGTGATGATCGTGGATTTCGCGAAGGTGATAGTGACCGATCTGATCGTCGATCGGAGCGTCGCCCAGACCGCCGTTTCCGTGAGCGCCCAGACAATCGCCACCCGAACGCCAAGCGACGTGACAAAGACCCTAAGTTTCCGCTGGATCCATCGCTGCTGGTTCAGCGCGGGTTAACGTTGAAAGAAGACGCTGAGATTCCCGTTGTGAATCTTCGCTCTGAAACCAGACATCCAACTGTCTATCGGAAGCGACTTGCAAGTACGCCAGCCAAGGCGAAGCATGGCGATCTGGTTAAGATTGAGACGATTGACGGCGTTGATGTTGGCTACGGAATCTGGAACCCTCGCGCAGAGGCAACCGTTCGAATTCTGAGTTGGGATGAAGCCCCAATTTCTGGCGGCTGGTGGAAAGACCGACTTGATTTCGCTGTACGGGCTCGGAAGCAATTGAAGCTCGACGACGTGACGAATGCCTACCGGTTGATTCACGCCGAAGGGGATTTCTTGCCGGGTATCGTTATCGACCGCTATAACGATGTGCTCTCCGTGGAAGCATTCACACTGGGGATGTACCAACGGGCGGAAGCCATTGTTCAATCACTCGCAGCATCCCTTCAGTTGAAACACTGGATCGTTCGACCTGGACCAGCCTCATTTGAGCAGGAAGGGTTTCTTGCCGACGGGTTTGCGTCTCCGAATGCTCCTAAGCAGGTGTTGATTAAAGAGCACGGGTTGACCTACGAGTTGAATCCATCCGAAGGGCATAAAACCGGCTTCTTCTGCGATCAGCGAGAAAATCGTCTTCGTCTCCGGGATTTCTGCAAAGGGAAATCGGTTCTCGATCTTTGCAGTTACAGCGGTGGATTCTCGATGAATGCGGCCTATGCCGGGGCCTCGGAAGTGACCGCAGTCGATCTGGATGAAGAAGCGATCAAACTGGCCAGACGAAATGCTCAGTTGAACAAACTGAACCATGTGAAGTTTGTCCATGCTGACGCTTTCTCTTACATGCGAGATATGCAGCGAAATGGCAAAACGTTCGACGTGGTCATTCTCGACCCACCGAAGTTGATCCGCAGCCGTGAAGAGATGGTCGATGGTCAGGAAAAGTATTTCGACCTGAATAAGCTCGCTGCTCCCCTTGTTGATCGGGGTGGTTTGCTCCTGACCTGTAGCTGCTCTGGTTTGTTCTCCATGGAAGAGTTCACCAAAACCGTTCGGGCAGCCTGTGGGGAACGTCGGCCTCAAATGCTGATGCGAACCGGGGCCGGAATGGATCATCCGGTGGCGATGAACTGTCTGGAGTCCGAGTACCTGAAGTGCCTCTGGTTGCGAATGGACTGATCCCAGGTTCGAATTCTGGACCGGGGGAGGCGTCATGCATGCAGTCGAGGCTGATAAAAACGAGCCTCGACTTCTTTGCCTCGTCACGAACCGAGCTAAAATAAGAACATGAGCGACGGCGTAGACATTCCATCTGAGAGCGAAGAACCTTTGGAGCAGCCATCAGGAGGTGACGGTTCAGGGAAGCGTCTTTCTCCTCGGGCGAAGGTTCGTAAATTTCCGACGACCCCCGGCGTTTATCTGATGAAAGATAAGTTGGGGCGGGTGATCTACGTTGGGAAAGCGGTCAATCTTCGGAGTCGGGCTCGAAGCTATTTTCTGGCTGCCGCAGCAGTCGATCGACGGACATGTGATCTGGTCCCAGAGATTGCCGACATTGACTGCATCCAGACCGATTCTGAAGTCGACGCCATTCTGCTGGAAGCGCGGCTGATCAAAGATATTCAGCCTCGATTCAATTCTGAGCTCAAAGACGACAAGACATTTCCTTATCTGCAGATCGTCACCAGTGAAGAATTCCCGCGCATCGAATTCACACGCAAGCCACGCACCAAAGGGGTAAAGCTCTACGGTCCGTTTCCTTCTGCGAAGAAACTGCGAGGCACCATCGGGGTTCTGCAGAAGATCTTTAAGTTCCGCACCTGTTCTCTGGATATTGCTGAGGGGGACGAACGCTGGCGGTGGTTTCGCCCGTGTCTGCTGGCAAGCATCAATCAGTGTACGGCGCCCTGTAATCTCAGGGTTTCCAAAGAGGATTACCGTAAGGACATTCAGCGGCTGCGAATGTTTCTGGATGGCAAGAAAGAAACGCTGCTGAAAGAGTTGCGAGAAGAAATGCTGCAAGCGGCTCAAGAGCGTAAGTTCGAGAAAGCCGCTCGACTGCGTGATGAGATCAAAGCTCTTGAAAGTCTGAGTCTCCGCGGCAACCTTGATGAACACGTTCAGCCGGAAGTGTTCTATATTGACCCACGAAAGGGGTTAAAGGGGCTGAAGAAAATCTTCAATCTCCCAGTTGTTCCGAGAGTGATTGAGGGAATGGATATCGCTCACCTGCAAGGGGGAGAGACGGTCGCCAGTCTGGTGCAGTTCATCGACGGATTGCCATTCAAACACGGTTACAAACGCTTCAAAATCCGCACCGTGCAAGGCGTCGACGACTTTGCATCGATGCGAGAGGTTGTCAGCCGCCGACTCGGAAGACTTTCGAAAGAAGGGGAAGCCTTCCCTGACATCCTGCTGATCGATGGTGGAAAAGGGCAGCTCAATGCAGCTCTCGGTGCCATGGAAGCGATTGGTGTCACACCGCCGTTTACGATTTCACTCGCCAAGCGTGAAGAAGAAGTCTACGTCCCCGGCGAAGCGGAACCGCGGCAACTCGGCCGGCACTCTTATGCACTTCGTCTCTTACAATATGTTCGCGACGAAGCACACCGGTTTGCTCAATCCTATCACCACACTCTCCGACACAAATCCACCTTCGAACGCGATTGACCGTTCCGGTCAATCCGGTGCCCGCGTCGTGGTGTTCACCATTGTGGGGAGAATTGATCCCACGGGGCAGAGACCGTGAGCTCCTTTGAGGGCAGAGCCGTTCCGGTCTATCGAGTGCCCGCGTCGTGGTGTTCGCCGTTGTGGGGAGATTTGATCCCGCG
>JBEBTF010000220.1:0-6712 GCA_040393865.1 Planctomicrobium piriforme
GATGAGTTCTGGCGTGTTGTCGTGTTTGTTGTTGTTGCCTATCCTGATGGTTGAGGTCAAGGTCCCGGCGTCGATGCGTCGTTGACGCTGCACGCTTCTCCTTCTGTACGGAATCTGTGTGGAAGCTGCGAGTGAGGTCCGAGGCGACACTTCAATCTGAAATTGCTCTCCATGGCACGGTTTGCTGTCATTCTTGCTGCTGCTGGCAAAAGCTCCCGGTTTGGCGATGCTCGTCGCAAAAAGCCGTTTATTGATTTGAAAGGGCGACCAGTCTGGTTGCGGTCACTTGAGCCGTTTCAGCAGCATCCAGATGTAGTGCAGAGCATCATTGTTGTCTCGCCGGAAGATGTCGATTGGTTTCGTGAGAAGTTTCAGGCCAATCTCGCGTTCATGAATGTGGATGTCATCGCAGGGGGCAAAGAACGGGCAGATTCCGTTCAGAACGCGTTGGCACATGTCCGCGCGGATGTGGATTTTGTCGCAGTGCATGACGCAGCACGTCCGTTGCTGGTCAAAAAATGGGTGGAAGAGGTTTTCACTGCGGCCGAGAAGTCAGGGGCAGCGATTCCGGCGTCACCGATTGTCAGCACCATCAAGCGGGTAGCTCAGGGAGCGATTTCAGAAACGGTCCCTCGGGAGAACCTGTGGGGAGCGCAAACTCCGCAAGTGTTTCGGCGGACATTGTTGATGGAAGCGTATGCGAAACGTGATGGCTTTGTCGCGACCGATGAAGCTCAGTTGGTGGAGCGAATCGGTCATCCGGTTTCGATTGTGGAGTGCCCGGCGTTGAACCTGAAGATCACAACGCAGGATGATTTTCGGATGGCGGAAGCATTGCTGGATGTTCTCCCGAAAGAGTCGTTGTTGGGAAATCTGCATCCCTTCGCAGATGAGAATCCCCATCTTTTCAGGAATCTGTAACAGAATCGCTGAGCAGCTTTCGAGGGGAGTTTGCACCTGAGAAGGAGCTGCGCAAATTCGCAAAAAATTCGAAAATGTTGAGATTTTTGCATCCGGAAAACGTCTGGTTCGGAAACTGGTGAGCGACGGGCTGGAGCCTCGCTGCGCGTGTCGTTTCGGTTCTCCTCGATTTCTCGATCTTCGCTCGATCCTGATTGTGATGAAAGAGTGTGAAGCCATCGGGAAGCAGAAATCGGCTCGAAGGGAATTGAGGGAGTCGCTGTTGAGAGTCCTTGCGCCCTTGCGTCGTAACCCATAAACTGAATAGGTTGTTCCCCATACAACGGTTCGGATATGCTGAACCGTTCTTGAGTTTCAGAACTGCCATCAGGTTTCGTTTCCTCCAGGAGGAATTTTCCCGATGACCGAGCGTCCATCGCAGAACGCCATGATCGAGGCGTTAGGACTCAGCAAATATTACGGTCCATTTATCGCGACTGAAAATGTGACGTTCTCCGTTCCAGCGGGGCAGGTTGCCGCGTTTCTCGGGCCCAACGGGGCTGGGAAATCCACGACAATGAAACTTCTGACCGGTTTCCTTTCACCAAGTGAAGGGACCGCACGAATTGGTGGATTCGATGTCACTACGAATCGAATCGAAGCAAGTAAACTCGTCGGGTATCTCCCTGAGAACGGTCCTCTCTATAATGAGATGACTCCGCAAAGCCTGTTGAAGTATCTCGGTCAGGCTCGCGGCATGTCGGGCACTCACCTGAAGCAGCGACTCGAATTCGTTGCGGCCCGATGTTCTCTGGAAGATGTCTGGGGCAAGCAGATCAGCAAGTTGTCGCGAGGGTATCGCCAGCGTGTGGGGATGGCCCATGCGTTGCTGCATGATCCGCAGGTGTTGATCCTCGATGAACCGACCAGTGGGCTTGATCCTAATCAGACATTTCAGGTTCGCGAGTTGATTCGCGAACTGGCCAAGTCCAAGACCATTCTGTTGTCGACCCATATTCTTTCGGAAGTCGAAGCGGTCTGTAATCGGGTGATTCTGATTAACCGTGGGCGAATTATTCTTGATGGAGACGTGGAACAAATGCGGGGAGATCAGGCGAATCTCGAAACCAGATTCCGGCAATTGACCGGTGGGGCAGCATAGTTCTTTCAGTTTTCGTCTTTTGATTTGAAACAACCTTCAACCTGATACCGTCGATCGGATGCATCTTCAGGGTGCAGAGATTCTGGTTCGTGCTCTGACTCCGGGCTCAATCGATATTGAATCTGACGCGGTGCAAGCAAGTAAAGTGAATCACAATGGATTTGAACGTTGTGCTCGCTGTGTTTAAGCGGAATGTGGCCAGCTATTTCTCTGGAATGCTGGGCTATCTGTTTATTGTTGTGTTCGTTGTTGCAGGAGCGTTTCTTGCATTTAATGATCAGTTCTTTGCGAATAATCTCGCAAACCTTGATCAGCTCAGCAGCCGGTTTCCTCTGTTGCTGTTGTTCATCGTGCCAGCCATCACAATGACCGCCTGGTCAGATGAGCGGAAACTCGGCACCGATGAGTTGCTGTTTACGTTGCCAGCTTCCGACTTCTCGATTCTGCTCGGGAAATACCTGGCAGTGTTGGCCGTCTACACCGTCGCTTTGCTGTTCTCTCTGACACATGCTTTTGTGCTGGCAAGTCTGGGGAACCCTGACTGGGGCCTGATCGCGACGACTTACTTCGGCTACTGGTTGGCTGGGGGAGCGTTGCTCTCCGCTGGGATGTTCGCATCTGTTTTGACCAACAGTTCGACAGTTGCGTTTGTTCTGGGAGCCGTCATCTGTGCAGTTCCGGTCTTCATTGACAGTGTGCCCGGCGTGCAGCAGTTTCTGAAAGATCGCCTGCAGGTGAATGAGCCGCTGAGTGTTGCTGGTCACCTGCAAGGGTTCACGTCAGGAAAAGTTGCTTATAGCAGCATCTTCTATTTTGTAGGGCTCTCAGCGTTCTTCCTTTACCTCAATGCGGTGATGATCGCTCGACGCCATTGGGCGGGTGGCAAGAATGCCGGCTCCATGAGCGTGCAGTATCTGCTGCGTGTCGCGTGTCTTGCTGTTGCTTTGTTGAGCCTGACTTACACCTTTGCGACCGCTGGAAACAGCGTTGATTCAACAACAGAAAATCTGCATACACTTTCGCCGACGACGCTCGGAATTCTGAAAGCGATTCCTGCTGATAAGCCAGTGACGATTCAGGCTTTCATCTCGCCGGAAGTCCCGCAGGACTTCGTCGCGATTCGTAAGGATCTGATCAACAAACTGGTTGAGTACGATAAGCGTGGTGGCAATCGGGTTCAGTTGAGACTCGTTGACGTCGACCCGTATTCACCTGCTTCTGAACAGGCTGAGGCTCTGGGAATCAGTGCTCGTCCATTGCAGAGTGAGCAGGGCGGACGCCTCTCTCGGAATGATGTTTATCTGGGCGTCGTTCTGACCAGCGGGTTCGACAGTGTTGCGATTCCGTTCTTCGATCGTGGAACTCCGATTGAATACGAATTGACTCGTTCCATTGGAACGATTTCCCTTGAGAAACGCCGCGTCGTGGGTGTGCTGAGCACTGATGCAAAAGTGATGGGCGGATTGGATATGCAATCCTTCCGTCAGTTGCCTGAGTGGCAGATTGTCAGTGAGTTGAAGAAACAGTACGACGTAAAAGAAGTGTCGGCAGATGAGCCGATTACTGCGGAAATGGATGTGTTGATCGCCATTCTGCCTTCGTCTCTGACCGAGCCGCAGATGGTGAATCTGGTGAATTATGTTGAGTCTGGGAAGCCGGTTCTCATCTTCGACGACCCGGTTCCGGTCTGGGGCTCAAACAACATGGGGACTGGGATCTCCTGGGCTCCGTTGGAACCCAAGCCCAGCGCCGGCATGGGCATGATGGGAATGCAGAGCCAGCCACAGCCGAAGGCCGATGGTGGAAAAGCAACCAGTCTGTTGCAGGCATTGGGGATCAAATGGGATGTCAGCAAGAGCCTGTTTGACGTCTATAACCCTCATCCTCGATTTGCAGAAACCTTCCCGAAAGAGCTGATCTTTATTGACGGTCGTGAAGGGGTTAACAACTCCGATCCAATCACATCCGGTCTGCAGGAACTGATTACGTTCTCGCCTGGATTCGTGGCCGAGCGCGACAGCAACGTTGAACTCGACTGGCTGTTGAAATCCCGAAAGGGAAGCAGCGGAGTCAACCTGTGGGATCAGATTACACAGGCTGGATTCATGGGGGGACGAAACTATGTCTTTGACATTCCCCACAAGCCGGATGACCAGACTTATGTGATGGCGGCCCGAATCAAAGGGAAAGATGGAAAGAAGACCAACGCCATTTTTGTCGCCGATATCGACATCGTTCACGACAACATGTTTCAGGTATGGCAGCAGCAATTACTCGATCTGAAGATCGACAACGTTCTCTTCGTGTTGAACTGTGTCGACTCGCTCGCTGGTGATGACCAGTACATTGATCTTAGAAAACGACGCGCCGTCCACCGGACTCTGCGTGTTCTGGAGAATCGCAAGAAGGCATTCGAGGTTCAGCGTCAGGAGCAGATTGCCAAGGCGGATGTCGCTGCTGAAGATGAGCTTGCAGATGCAAAGACTCGTCTGGAAGCCATTCTTGCTGATCTGCGTAAAGATCTGGAAAAAGGCAACGTCGACGTCAGCACGGTTCAGGTTCGTCTGCAGAATGCGACCGAAGCTGAAAACCGGAAACTACTACAGCGTGAAAAAGAAATTGAACGCGAGAAGAATGAAACCGTTCGTCGCGTCAAAATGGAGACTGAACAGGATATTCGTCGCATTGAACGCGGGATCTGGAGATGGGCAGTGTTTATTCCACCGCTGCCGGCCATCATCCTCGGTGTCATTGTGTTGATTTCGCGAGTTGTGGATGAGCGGAAGGGAATTGCTTCCGACCGATTGCGAAGTTAACCGACATTCCAGGCAGTTTCTCCTCCCAAATTCATTGACGAACTCAGCGAGTGTTTCGCACGAGGAATAATTCGATGACTCAGACGATAAAAACCCTTCTCTTCGTCGTCATGGCGGCCGTTTCAATCGGTGTCGCCGCGGGGACGTACTACGCTAACCGTCCTGTTGATCTTGATGATTTCGTAGATGTTGGTGAGAAGTTTTATCCTGATTTTCAGGACCCGAATGAGGCCACTGGTCTGCAGGTCGCCGCCTATCAGGATGAGACCGGAAAGACAGAATTGTTTAAGGTCGATTTCAAAAATGGTCTGTGGCGAATTCCATCGCACCACGACTATCCCGCCGATGCTCAAGATCGTCTCGCGAAGACTGCGGCATCAATGGTGGGGGTCACACGACTGGCGCTGGGTGAGCGAACCAAAGCGGCTCACAAGAAATATAATCTCGTTGATCCACTCGATAAGGATGCCAGCACGGAAGGACGCGGCGATCGCGTGACCCTGTACAAGGGGGACGCTGTTCTGGTGGACTTCATTGTTGGAAAGAAAGTGGAGAACTCCAACAACCTGTATTACGTCCGCCGTGCTGATGAGGAACGGTTCTATACAGCCGACCTGGGACAGTTCGACGTCACAACGAAATTCTCTGACTGGATTAAGCAGGACGTTCTCGAAATCCGTCCAGACGATGTGAAAGAAGTTCTCATTGGGCGGTACTACGTTGATGAAGTGCAGGGCAAGGTTGTTCCACAGGAAACAATCGACCTGAAGCGTGCAGGAGAGCAGGGGGAATGGGAACTTGAAGGTCTCAAGAAAGACAAAGAAAAGCTGAAAGCGTCTGAGATCACCAGTCTCGTGACTGCTCTCGACGGTTTACAGATTGTCGGAGTTCGCCCAAAGCCACCCGGTTTGAGCGCCGCGTTGAAGGGGGATGCAGACACCATTTCGATTGATCCGTTTGTGCAACGGGACATGGTTGAAAAAGGGGTCTTTATCAACCGACGTAACGAATTTGTTTACAACGAAGGAAAGGTCAACGTTGGCCTGAACAACGGTGTGAACTACGAACTCGGGTTCGGGGAAGAATTCACCGGTTCCGAGTTTGATATCGAAGTCGGAAAGCCAGCAGAACCAAAGCCTGCTGAAGAGGCTGCGAAGATCGCCGAAGAGGTCGAGAAGAAAGACGGCGATAAAAAAGAAGATGAGAAATCGGCTGACGAAAAGAAAGACGATGGCAAAAAGACCAGCCGCTATCTGTTCGTGACTGCGTTCTTCGACAAGGACCTGCTGGGACCTGCTCCAAAGGCACCTTTGAAACCAGAACCGCCTAAAGAAGAGGCAAAGCCGGAAGAGCCAAAAGCGGAAGAGTCGAAAGACGCCGATAAAAAGTCTGCTGACGAAAAGGCAGATGCCAAGCCAGAAGAGGCTGAAAAGAAAGACGAGAAGAAGGAAGAGAAACCTTCTGAAAAGCCTGTCGACAAGAAGGCTGAATATGAAAAGGCTCTCGAAGAGTACAAGATTCAGTCAGAAGTTTATGAACTGCAGAAGAAGGATTACGACGCAAAGGTGAAGGCTGGCGAAGAACGTGTCGCTGAACTGAATCGTCGGTTCGCAGACTGGTACTACGTCATTCCTGAAGAGTCGTTCCTGAAACTGAAGTTGCAGAGAGCTAGCCTTGTCGAAGCTGTAGAAGTGGCTGCGGAACAAACTCCAGACGCCCCGAAGAAAGACGGAGCAATGTCAGCCGGAGAGAAGCCAGCAGCTCAGCAGCCAGCGACAGAAAAGCCTTCGGCTGAGAAGCCAGAGGCGATGAAACCTGCCGCAGAGAAACCTGC
>JBEBTF010000221.1:0-6595 GCA_040393865.1 Planctomicrobium piriforme
TAAATCAAACCGGCCTGACATTGCGAACTGCAACGTCAGGCCGGTTTCTTTATTGGTCAGCTTTCAGATGGTTCACCAGATCAACCAGTGAAGCATTTACTTCGACGTTTTCGTCTGAATGCGGCACAGGTACGAATCAGCGGTCATGTACAAAACGGAACGATCAGGACCACCAAATGTGCAGTTCGAAATCTTTCCATTGGTACTGATCCGACCGAGCAACTTGCCATCACTGGTCAGGACCGAAACACCCCCTGGAGCAGTGACAAAAAGATTTCCCTTCTTGTCGACATCCATTCCATCTGGCAAGCCGGGAAGCTCAGGGACGGCTTTGGTGAAGTCGTACAGAACTTTCCCTTCCGCCAACGTCCCGTCCTTCTTCACCTTATAGGACATCAAGATCGCATTCTTTGGATCCGACTGTGGAACATAAAGAATCGACTCGTCTGGTGAGAACGCAATCCCGTTCGGGCGAGTCAGCTCTTTAGTCAGCAACGTGACTTTTCCATCCGGAGTCGCACGATATATCCCGCAGAAATCAAGTTCACACTTTGGGTCGTCCAGTTGCTTTCCCAACCCATATGGCGGATCGGTGAAGTAGAGGTCGCCATTCGATTTCACGACAACATCGTTGGGGCTATTGAACCGCTTTCCTTCAAAGCGATCAGCGATGGTCAACTTTCCTCCACCATCAGTCAGCACAGACACGCGACGGTCACCATGCTCACAACAGACCAGCCGCCCTTTTGCATCCAGCGACAACCCGTTCGAGCCTGGTTCATTTCCGTAGTCTGAGATCCCGGTATAGCCAGCCGGTTTCATGAAAAGGGAAAGCCCTTCAGCGGCGGACCACTTCATGATCGAGTTACGCGGAATGTCAGAAAACAACAGATAGCCGGGGCCATCTTTTTCTGGAACCCACAATGGGCCTTCCGTCCATTTGAACCCTGATGCGAGCACTTCAATTTTTGCATCAGGATCAATGAGTTCCGCGAACGCGGGATCATTCGAGATGACCTCCCCAATTGTCGGGAACGGTTGATCCTTCTGAGCCAAAGCCGGTTGTGTTGCCGAGATGAGCAACAAGACCGGAGCAGCCACACGCACAAACGACAGCATGAAATAGCCCTCCCAAAAGTTCATTCAGAGCGGATAAACGAACCAGAACTAAGGATTCAGGCACTCTGTCCAACACGATGCATGGCCGATCTGCTGCGGAATCACAAACTGCAAGATCGCAGGCAGAAATCGGAACCAGAACCAACACCGGAGATCAATCCCGGCAGCACACTTCGCAGCATCGAATTTACTTCCGACAGAGAGCCTGCAATCACGAGAGACTTCAAATCCCGTCATATCAGGTCTTCAGAAGAATTGACCATTACAAGAAGCAGCAGTTACCCGGCTGAATTCAGCCGGGCAGCATCCAGAGTCGGAGCGCAAGTCTTAATTAAACGAGCGTTCTGCAGACAAAATCACTTCGTAAGCGGAAGCTGAATCCTCTGCCGCCCGTAATAGCGGCAAGAAGTCAGGCAACTGAATCATACGAGTCAGACGAGCCAGCACCTGCAGGTGCGTTTGCGTGTCACGACACAGAATCAGAAAGAAACAATCCGTTGCTGAATTGTTTGGGGCACCAAACGAGATCCCGTTCAAAGTGCGACCAAAGGCAACAAGAGATTCGCCTGCCGCATCAGGGAGAGGATTACGAGGGTGAGGAAATGCCACGCCATTGTCGAAAGCAGTTGAGCACATTGTTTCGCGCTCCTGGACAGCTTTCAGAATCGCAGCAGGTTCCCAGATCTGCCATGTCCGCCCAGCGGTTTCAACAAGAGACTCCAGTACCGAACGTTTGGTACGTGCTTCCAGTGGAACCTGAATCAATTCCGGCTTCAACAGACTTGAAACAGGAATATCCTTCTCAACAACATGACTGGTCTGAGCATGCTCCAGAGCAGCAAGCTGACTGTCTGAATAGTCTCTCATTTCCTGCTCAAGCCACTGAGTCACCTCGGCTGCATGAAACGACCATTCGGTCCCACGCTTATGAGCAGGGATGCGTCCACGGCTAGCGAGTCGTTCGATCTCCCGGCGATCACGTCCGAGTTGCCGAGCCAGTTCATCTACTGAATACCATTCGTGCGACATAGAAGGAATTTCGATGCAATGGGGCCAGAATCGGAAGGGCAACAATCTGCGAGACAGTCCGTCACCCGAGGATGACATCCCGCTTCTGCAAACAGGCCCTACCTTGTGGCACCGCAGGTTAGTGCGTGCGATCTTTCATTCCACAACAACGGGAAATGTAAGAATCAGCGTTGCACTAAAGAGGGTCCCCTTCAAAGCACAACCATCTTTGGGAAGCACGATGCCAATGTGCAATCAAACAATGACATCACAGCATACCACAAACATCATTGATGACGACAAGGATGCAATTGTAGACAATCTGCCGCGATTCATCGACTGATCAGCAATGGGCGACCTGTGCAGTCAACTGTTCACGAACAGTTGCACATCGTCGCATTAAATCGCGATGTTCCAGATTCCACAAGTCTCGCGACCAAACTTCCAGTTCATACCACCCCAAAAAGCCGCCTCTTTCAAACGCAGAGATCATTTCCGGCAAAGGCAATCGCCCATCTCCCGGAAGAAGACGGTCATTTTCGTGTCGTGGAACATCTCCCCAGTCAGCAAGGGAAACAATTGCAACTCGCGAGGCAATCTCTTCAATTCGCCGCAGCAATCCCGCTTCTTCCCACAAATGGTATGTCCCAAACGCGAGTTTCAGCTGCGGGTGATTAACACGATCCATCAATTCAATGGCATCGTCCAGTGAATGAATGAATGTCCAATTGCGACAGAACAGGGGATGCATTGGCTGCAACGCCAGCTCAACACCATAGGTCGCTGCGAAATCGCTCAATTCAGCAAGCGATCCCGCCAGAATTCTCATTGCGTGAGAGCGAATATGACCGGACTGTGGACCAGTCACAACAGTCACTGAGCCAGCACGAACCTGAGCAGCCACACGAATCACTTTACGTGCTTCGGTCATCGCCTCAGGCAATGAGTATCCGTTTTCCCCGGTAAAGCCGCCGATCCAGCCAAGACTGGAGACAGGCAACTGGGACTGCTGAATTTTACGGACTGACCGGCGAACACCATACCGCACGAGCTTTTGCCAACTGAGACCAACAGCTGGGACGCCGGAGCGCTGGTAACATTCAAGGTCAGTCGCGAGACAGTTGCGCAGAGTTGTGAGCTGATTCAGAGCAAGGCGTTCGCAGAGAGAACGCGGTTCGACGCTTTGAGTCGTTACGGTCGCTGGCGGTGGCCCTGGCGGACAGGCACTCTCTTGCGAGAGTTTTGCAGCAAAAGCATTTTCCGATTCCGTTTCACCTGAGGAAGAGCTTGGAAACGGATTCCCGATCGATGAATTCAACAGTATCTCCTGACTGAATGAACAATGTTGCCCCATCGCACTGAATGGGACGACAACCAACCACGTTCTCCTGGTCAGTACTGCTATCTGCCAACGTCAACGACAAACTTCGAGGCCGTAACTCTTTTGAACATGATCGTTCCCTTGTGTTAAACGACTACTTGCGACATTCCTCATCAGGAAACAGTTGTCCAAACTGCCTTGCCGCCATCGTGACGTCACACCAAGTCTCACCCCAGAGTGGTTCATCCTGAATGCTCTCGCATCAGAAGACACTGCTCCCGCAGCATACCGCCCCGCTCTGTACCTGACCAGTGCATTTCATGACTCTTAAGAAAGCTTCTCAAAAGAGAAGGACATCTCTTCCAGAGCAGCTGCATCACAAAGACGTGACACAGCAAACTGAAACACACAAACCCAGCCAGAAGGTGTGATCGACTGGTACCGATCATCCTGCTCAGTCAGCTTCAAAAGCACTTCGCAAACTGGACGGCGACAGTATGCCGACATCGTCCAGAGTTTTCCACAAACGACTGCAAGAAATGAACAGAAAAGAATTTCAAAGCCAAAGCCGCGTTTACCCAATCCACCAATTCTCCGCAGGCTCCTGACACAAAATCAGCCGCCGGGAACTTGCACGAGAAGTGGATCACCTCCCGACAGAACGTCAATCACCAACACCAACATTTCGCTCAATTTCCCGTGCCTTATCCGACGTAAAATATTTTCTTAACCGCAGTGGATCTTGCACCTCTTCATACGTGTGCTCTGTTCGTGCGATGTCTCCAGCACTTCGAATCCACGGGTCATCGGACTCCGGTGTATCATGCCGCGCCGTCCGCATCGCTTTCCCTGGCCACATAGACTGACAGCCCACAGAGCTGAGTCCCAGCAATGCAACGAAAACAACTAATTGAGTACGCATCTGATTCACTCCAGACCTCGGACTGACTGGCCAAGTCATTCCGGATTCATCCCGATCACCAACAGCTTCAAAACAACATTCAGCAGACAACTTCACGCACTACGGACGACACGCATGCTGCACAACCTGCCTCAAGTTTCGACAGCATTTCCTTACGCACACCTCCACACAATCGGCATCGTATCCTTATAATGGCTCCAACTCTCATTGATGCCGATCATGGATCGTGCCGACACAACTTACCACATCCCCCAACAGTTCAGTAAAGATCGTTTTCCATGAATCTGCCCAACTCGCCACTCGACATTCTGGTCATTGCCCCTCATCCAGATGACGCAGAACTCAGCGTGGGCGGAATCATCCTCAAGTCGGTTTCACAAGGAAAACAGGTAGGAATTCTGGAACTAACCAACGGAGAACCAACCCCGCACGGCTCGCCAGAGAAGCGAAAAAACGAGACAGAACAAGCAACAAAAATCCTGGGCGTGCAGTGGCGGCACCTGCTGGATTTGCCGAATCGTCAGCTCGAAAACACACTGGAAGCACGCCGCCGACTCGCAGAGGTCTTTCGACTGACGCGACCGAACATCATTCTCGCTCCATACTGGGAGGACTCTCACCCAGACCATGTTGCAGCGAGCGCATTAATTGATGCCGCAAGGTTCTGGTCCAAACTCTCACGGACAGACATGGCAGGCGAACCTTTTCATCCGCCGAAGATCTTCTACTTCTGGAGCATCCATCTCCGCATTCACCCCAAGCCGGCGTTTGTGGTCGACGTCACTGATTTCATCGACCAGAAAATGGCTGCGATTCAATGCTATGAAAGCCAAGTTCTTGCTGGACGATCACAAGCCCATCCGACCATGCTGGACGACGTCAAAGACAGAGCACGCTATTGGGGATGGACCATTGAAAAAGGCTATGGCGAACCACTCGCAAGCCGGGAAGAGATTCGAATTGACGATCTTGCTCAACTGACCTCTTCTCACTGAGACCACACTCCATATGGATATCGCTCAACACAGACACACAACATAAACACACGGTGCGAACCCATCACAGGAATGATTGCGAACGCCGATCTCGCCAAACAACGCAAAGCGCCAATTCTCCGCAGGACATCCAAAGGAGGGAATTTCGTCTTGTTCGGCCCCCTGAGGTCTGGTAATTTTTGCCAGTCCGCCAGGAACGCGGAAAAAGGCAGCGAAATGATCTTGCACAGACATTCGCAGCAAACATTCAAAGACTGATGCTGTGTGACCCGCAAATCGGGCTCAACATCGGATCGGGCCACAGCGGCATGGAGGCGATATCATGAGAAGCACGATTCGTGTGCTACAAGCGGCTGATTTCTTATTGCATCAGCCCTTGGACGCTGCTGGTGTTCTTCCGGCATCCTTCCGGGAGGTCTTCAACCAGGCTCGTGAACGGGCAACACTGAAAGTCATTCATCAGGCCATTCAATCATCGGTCGACATCCTGCTCGTCACGGGGCAACTCGTGCAATTTGATGAGGAGCCACGCCTGGCTTGCTTCCTTCAGGAACAGTTCCGTCGATTACAAGAACACGGAATCCAGATTGTCTGGGCCACACAAAATCAGGGCAATCTTCCGGCATGGTCTCTCAATGGCATCGTGACACATCTTCCATCAGGCGAGTCAACAACGCTCACTCTCACTGATTCGTCTCCTCCGGTGACATCAGTAAGTAAGGTGCTGATCCGCTGGGAAAATGCTTCCCACACAGGCACAGCCGCAAGTTCCGCGGACCTGACAGTTTTGCTTCAGAATCAGGTCAACGGCCTGGCGATTGAGTATTCCGGAACAGGCGTTACTCAACCAGTTCGTCATCGTACGACATCCATTCAACCAACGGGGCCTGAAGACCATTCCACCTGTGGCATGTGGTTGATCGAAGCGAACCAGCATCACCACATCAAGTCAACACTGCTGCCAACAACTGTTGTGAACTGGGTGACCGAGGAAATTGTCATTCAGCCAGAAACCCTGCGAGGGGAACTGCTGAATGAGATGCAACGTCGACTCGATGACCTCGCACGCCGCCAGACCACAGAACTCACACTGGTGAAGTGGCGTATTGTAGGGCAGGGCGATCTCTGGGATGACATCGCCGACGATTTCGAAGGTCACGGATTACTGCAGGATTCGAGGGATGTCGTCACCACAAACCAGAAGATCTGGTGCTGGAAGATCGAACTCGC
>JBEBTF010000222.1:0-6586 GCA_040393865.1 Planctomicrobium piriforme
TGCGTCTGGCAACCGAGTGACCTGACAAATTCCTGAATCGCCGCATTGCCTTCCTCAGGTGTCGAACAATTCAACACCTGAAGAATGATTGAAATCCGGCTCTGAACATACTCGACTCCACGCGGATCATTTACGTCCAGTTCCGTGACACCGGCATTGTGAACAAGCATCGGGCCAATGGTCAGAGCGACAGCATGCCCATGCGGAATCCCGAAATCTGATGTCAACGCATAGGAAACAGCATGCGGGGCCGTGGTTCGTGTGCGGTTGATTGCTCGGCCTGCAAGATGCGCGGCTCTCGTCATTGCCTGACGAGACTCAGGTGTGGGGGAATGAACAGCCTGATAGAGATTGGAATACGCCAGTCTGGCCGCCTCAACGGCATCACGAGTTGATGTCTCGGTTGAACGGACACTCCAGATTGATTCAATTGCCTGACAGAATGCGTCCAGCCCGGAATGTGCCGTGATCTTTGCCGGAAGAGTGGCTGTTAACTGAGGATCAAGAATACACCAGTCTGGAAGAAGTTTCTGGTCATCGACGGAATACTTCACCCCATCCACATAGACAACCGCAAACTGTGTTGCCTCACTCCCGGTCCCTGCTGTTGTCGGCGCAACAATCAAAGGGCAAACTCGCGTCGGTAATGGCTGCTGATTCTGTACGACTGCCTTCACATCACACTCATCAGCAGCGCAGGCCGCAATCATTTTCGAGATATCAATTGCGGTCCCTCCGCCGACGGTGATGACAATATCAGCGGGATGCTGCCGGAACTTGGCGATACCAGCCTGAATGTCTTCCAGCTTGGGGTTGGGCTGGAATTGAGTAAAAAGAGAAACGTGATACGGCTCAAGCAGCGGTTCGAGAATTCCTTTTGCCCCTGAAAAGACAAAAGCATCGTGATCAGCCACAAGGAAGACAGACCGAACTCCTAACGAGTTCAACAACGCCGGTAATTCTTCCAGGCTTTCAAGACAGCGATTGTCTGTCGTCGCTGACAGTAACAGTGGAGCCGCTGCCTGTGTGAACACTTCAGGAGTCAGCGTTTGATTTAAATTCTGACCCGACATTTGATTCGCAAGAGTGTTCAACTTTATCTCACTTCCACCCCGAGAGCACACACGAACTTAACAGTGCACTCAGTCCCACTCACACCAATAAAACAACTCAGTTCAGCCAGTCACTGTCTGCCGGGAATCTCACCATGGAATTGACCAGGTTTTTGTCATCGTCATAAACCGAATCGCTTCCACAACACCCTCTTTAATCCCCAGTCCGGAGTCCTTGATCCCCCCGAATGGAGTCGATTCGATTCGATATCCTGGAACCTGATTAATGTTCACCGTCCCGGTTCGAACCCCTTTGACGACCTTCAACGCATGATTCAGATTGTTCGTCACCACACCGGTTGACAGTCCAAAGGCGGTTCCGTTTGCGAGCTGAATGGCATCATCGACATCACGAATTGCCATAATCGGAGCAAGAGGGCCAAAGGATTCCTGCACCACCATCTCTGCATTCCGCGGAACGTCGGCAATCACGGTCGGCTCCAGTAATGCCCCTTCCCGATTGCCACCCAATAGCACTTTCGCCCCCTGCTCAACAGCTTTGAAAACCACACTCTGCAGGTGCTTCGCCGAGTCTTCCGTAATCACGGTTCCAACTCGCGTCTCAGGATCAAACGGGTTCCCGCATCGATACTTCTTCGTTTCTTCAACGAATCTCTCTGTGAACTCCGCCAGTCTGCGTTCATGAATGAGCAGGCGTTTCACAGCAGTACAGCGTTGTCCAGAGTTGCGATAAGAACCTTCCGCTGCCAGATGAACCGCGAGATCCATATCGCAGTCTTCGAGCACAATCAAAGGCGAGTTCCCGCCAAGTTCGAGGCAAACCTTCTTATAGCCTGCAATATTCGCAATCCGCTTTCCGATACTGACACTTCCAGTAAACGTCACCAACTCGATTCTTGGGTCGCGAATCATTGGCTCCAGAACAGAATCAACCGGTCCGATGATCGCTTGCAGCAAGTGCCCCGGCAATCCGGCTTCATACAGAAGTTCAACAAATTTCAATGCAGTGAGTGGAGTCCGTTCAGAAGGTTTCAGAATCAACGGGGTCCCAGCGGCAATGGCCGGAGCCACTTTATGAACGACCTGATTCAACGGGTGGTTAAATGGAGTGATTGCCAATGCCAGACGCAGTGGTTCCCGAACGGTGAAGATCTTCCGGCTCTGCCCTTGAGCAGAGATGTCGCCGGAGAACGATTGTCCTTCGTCCTTCAAACATTCGATTCCAGCAAGCCGCAGTACTTCCAGTGATCGCCCGACTTCATAGCTGGTCTCCTTCAGGCAGAGTCCAGATTCTGCTGTGATCAGGCAGGCAAATTCATCACGACGTTCCTGCAATAATGTCCTGGCGCAGTCGAGTATCTCAAAGCGCTGATAATGTGAGAGCACAGGGATCTCAACCAGCCCAGAGACAATCGCTGTCTCTGCCTGTTCAGGCTCGATAACACTCGTTGTCCCGACCAACTGACCATTAAAGGGATGTCGGACTTCGAGTCGCCTCTCCGTCTGGATTGGCTGTCCATTAATCCAGACCGGAAGGTGAATCTCAGCAGGAATCGGAAGCACCGACATGAAATCGTCCCAGTCAAATCCGTTAAACAACACAAACAAACTCGGCGTCCTAGAGTGCCGACAGAACGCAATCTCGTCTTGAACAAACGTTCCCAATGCGTCGTTAACCTTTGATCTTCTGGTTGTCTGACAGACTCCTCAGGAAGATCAAAGATTGCGACAGCACTAGAGCATCTTGCGAAATCATTTCCACGCTTCTGCCACGCGGCAAGTTGCGTTTCATCAATCGAAATGGCCGCTGCGCGGGCACTCGGTAGAGCAAACTGCTCTAGTCATGCGTGCCGTTACAGGTGAAATCAAAGATATCGAAGTTCCTTGAATCGGCTGCTGCGAGAGCGAGATAACGTGGAGAGAGTGGCTCTGAAATGACCATCGGAACCATCTCTTCGTATCGTCCCCCGTGAGACCGCAGCTTCTCTGCGAGCTGAGTGAGATCATGATGTTCAGGAGTCCGGCCAACAACGACATCACGCCCGGAAAGAACACACAGATCCCCGATGCGATCGGCAGGTAACTGCAGTTTTTTAGCTGCAGTATCACGATCGTACACTTCTGTAATTCCATCCAGATTCAGCAGGAACTGAGCAGCTTCTGCAGCGGAAATCGATGGCGGAAGATGCACGGTAACAAACGATCCCAGTGCCCCATGATGAACAACATATGGATCAGTAATCGGGCAGATGACCGTCGCGCCCGGACCAAACTTCTCAGTCAGAATTGATTCCACATAGAGAACATTAGGTTCCCCATCTGGGTGTGTTTTGGCGTTCATCCCATGGTCAGCGGTGAGTCCGAGAACTGCTCCCAGCTCCAGCAGTTGCCCGAACCGGGCGTCCATCTCTTCATAGAACGTCAACGACTCTTCATCTTCAGGAGCATACTTATGTTGCATATAGTCGGTTAACGACAGATACAAGAAGTCAGCAAGCCCCTCTCGCAACAAAGCAACACCGGCATCGAGTGTATACAGACTGGCATCACTGCTATAGATCTTTGGAGCAGGTCGCCCGACCAGTGCTTCCACATTCGAAATCCCATGCACATCTGCCTGAACACTTGCTGCCTTCTCGGCGGAAAACGCAATGCCCTGCAACTCATGAGAGAGAATCTCTCGCAGCTTATCCTTTGCAGTCACCATACCGACTTTGCGACCGGCGTTTGCTGCAGCGGAAAGAATCGTTCCACATCGCAGGTACTTTGATGAATTCATCATCACTTCTTCACCCGTCTCCGGATTCAGGAAGAAGTTCCCGGAAATTCCGGTGGTCACTGGCGGGCACCCTGTGATGATCGCGGCATTGTTCACATTCGTGAACGTTGGCAATGCGGCTCGCACGAGACCTCTGTAGCCGTTCTGAACCATTCGCTCCAGATTCGGCATGCGTCGACGGGCCAGAGTCGCATCCAGATATTCGTCGGCGGATCCATCAATACAAACAACGACGATCGGGCGTGCTGGAGGATGATATCGTCGGCCATTAGCTTCAAACGAAGTCGCTGCAATTGTCATTCGAAAAATCTCAATTCGCGTAATTTACTTAGGTGACGACAATGCTGCCGATGCAATATTCGCATCAGCAGCATTGTCTAAACAACTGCAGTCTCTGCAACTAAAAAACGTTCCTCTGTCATGAGGTGGTTTCAAAACCGACTGCTGCATGGATTTGGGAGGGCGAAGCTCCTGCTGAGCCGCATGAGTGATCACGTGGTCTCTGGCCTAAGGCTCGGCAGGAGCCTCGCCCTCCCGGTTGTGAAACAACTTCAAATGTCCGAACGGACAATTCCAAATTGTTTAGACGGCTACTTTTCGTTGATCGCTTTTAAACCAACAGGCCGTCCATCCAGCTGCAATCGCTCATCAACTTTTCCGGTGAGGTGAGCCAGAGCTGTTGCGGCGACATCAACGAGATAGACCTGTTCTGCAATGCGTCCCTTCTCCGCTCCTTGTCCACTGACAATCATAAAGACGGTGCGAATTTCAGGGATGTCGTGCCCGTTGCTATGTGTCTTCTGAATTCCCCCGTGATCTGTGCAGACAATAACGATCCAGTTTTCCTTCTCATAGTTTGGTCGAGATCGCAATGCATCCAGAACCACGCCGATGTGTCCATCAACGTTTTCGATGGACTTCACATACTCCGGAACATCTGGACTGAACCCAATTGTATGTCCAGTGGAATCAACCTGATGCATGTAGATGAACATGGCGTCAGGGTTGTCTTCTTTCAGAATTTTCGACGCGACTTTCGCCATCTCACGATCACGAAGATCTTCCCGAGCCAATCCGGTGACAGCAGGCTCCTGATTGGCTGGCTGCACATAGAGACGAATTGAATTCGATTCGTGCAATTCAAGATTGACTGCACCAACGCGGCTGGCATAGTTCCCCAACAGAACATTTCGCCCGGCGTCAGTCGTTTTGAAACGAACCTCGAACGAGAAGTCTTTTTGCGGAATTTTTTGAAGAGCACCAGCATTTGCGAACTTCACTCCGTCCCCTTTCTCTGACTTTTCAGGAAAGGCAAGCGACCGAGAAGCAGCGTTTCCGGTCGCATCGTCACCGAAATGAAGTTGCCCTTGTTCCGTCACCGGAAGTCCGGTTTTAACACTGCTTGATGCGGCGGAATTTTTCAGAGAAGCCACCGTCCCAGCCTCACCTGAAGCAGGTGTATCGAACCGGAACTCGGCAAGCAGATTCTCTTTATTTATGGCGGCAGGTGTTGTGGATTTGCTCGACGCCAGTGCTGAGACTTCTTCAGCGTTCAACGCACGGCCCCACACGCGGACATCGTCAAGTTCTCCCTTGAGTGCCGTTGCGCCACTTCGCGTATCTCGTCCCAGAAACAATGACTCGCCTTGAAGATCAAACTGATCACCAGCAGACTTCAATTCGCCTGCCAACTTTCCATCGAGATACAAACGCAGCACGCCCCCTGCTCGTGTTCCGACGAGGTGGTGCCATTTGCCGTCACGTGTATCGATTCCCACTTTGTCAGCGGAAACTCGCAGGTCTGCGATCTGGCCCTTCACCGCTGGCATCGGGAGATCTTCAGAACGGTCTGCTTCGGAAACAATGTATTGAGCAATTGGAGACCATGAAACCAGCGACACGGTTGTCGCATCAGGCCGAACCTGCTTCAGATGCTTGAAAAAGTGGGGAAACAGCTCGTAGTTCCGCCCTTTGAATGTGTTGTCGTGCACTCCATGCTTATCTGCCCAGACACCAGTAAGAATGCTTGACCACCCTGGCCCACTGATCGAATCATTCTTCTGATACCGTGTTCCAAAGATCTGTGCGGAATCCGTGAAAGATCCCTCCTGAATCAATCGATCCAGATTCGGAGTCTTCGCTTTGGCAAGCGCATCAGGACGAGTTCCGTCGATCCCTATGACCAGAACCCGGGCCTGCCCTCCGGAAGGTTCCGCTGCATTTGCTTGACTCCATGTCCATGGACTGGCAACGAGAGCCAGAGCAACGGCGGCCAAAGAGCGATACTTCATCGTCATATGGATTTCCCAATCGTCTTAGAGCACGACTTTGAGGATGTTGTGAATCTGATACACAACTGACGGAGACAAATCCGGCGACATTAAAGGCGGTATCTTAATAAGAAATACCAAACAACAAGTCGCCAGGCGTGTTAATGCTCCGACATTATTTTAAATCAAACTTAAAGTCATTCTCTGCTGATTTTGCACTGACAGTCGCGGACAATCCACTCTTTCGAGGGTCCCCGTAACTCTCTGGAATACTTGAAACAGTTGGAACGTAGTTCTCACCAAGATCTGCCGCAGCCTCATTTGATTTTGCTGCCTTGGCGTTCGCAGCAGGGGCGAGCGCGGTCACCGCAACGCGATGAGCCCCCACCATCGCTCCAGGTCGGCCCTGTGTGCTGAGCTTGAATTTGCCTTCCGCATCCGATTTGCCCACCGCAATCGGACCA
>JBEBTF010000223.1:0-6455 GCA_040393865.1 Planctomicrobium piriforme
GGAGGAATCCGTTCGGTCCAAGGTTCAAACAACAGACCAGAATCATTGCTGGCCGTACTTGCCATATTGATGTCCAGAAGTGCATCGCCAAAATTCGCGACACAAATCAGGCTTCCCCCTTCAGCCTGATAAACTTCCCGACCGTCGGACAACTTGGAAAATCCGCTGCCGGCAAACACAAAAGAGGCTTCCAGTTCCCGCAGTTGTCCCAGCTGAAACAATGCTTCAACCGCCTTCTGATACTCAGCATTCTGACTGCGAGACAGGAAACCCTTCTTTTCGTCCGGCGTCATCCGACCAAAGAAAATCAGCACTCCGCTGGCGTAGTCATACTTCAGTTCCTTGTCTCCGGAAACCAGTTTGACTTCCGAAGGCAGCGACTGCAGAGGAGTGTTGAAATATCGCTGTGTCGCGTGACGAATCCACTGCTGCGCACGCTCGCGATGCTTCTTTCCTTTTTCATCAGTCCATGAGACGTAAATTTCAATCTGCTGCCCCTGCGGCGGTTGAAACTCTGGCTTGTACTTGACCGGATGCCCCGGCTTCGCCCCCAATGCCAGTAATCCTGCATGAATCACCTGCGCCTTGGAATCGATGGTCAAAATAGATTCATGTTCCTTCGTCTGTTTCGGACAAAGAAACATTTCCAAAAGCCCTTCTCGCAAACAAACTTTTGTTTTGAGAACGAGCTTTCCATTCATCTTGTCAAAAAGAACAGTCTCCTCGGGATTCAACGAGATTGCGTCTGACATGTCCGGAACCGGAATCGAGCGAGCGTCTTTCGGTTCCATCCCCTGACTCCTGGAACAGACTGCGATGGCGCACAACAGTGTGATCCATTTCAGTATGCGCATATGACTCATTTCCTGGTCGGTCGATCTCTATCGGACGATCTCTGTCTGTCCAGACACTCGTATCGATCTGTTCTCTTCTCAATTCTCTCTGCCAGCACTGCCGCGCAGAACGATTCCCTCCACACCATACCTGAATGGACAGATGATTACGTTATTCACCCGACAATATGTTTCGCAGAGATCGCAATTCCCTGAGCCTTCATCTGATCCAACCGCCCCAAACTGTCGCATAAGAATGCAAAAATCAAATTATGATCACAAATTAGGAAAGACAGGAAAGTTTGATTTCAATCACCGATGCAAATTTCAGCAGTGTTTCCTGAGAGAAAGGGAAATCTTCCGACGCATACTCCCAAAAAAGCCGATATTCGCTGCAGACGAAGGGAATGGGCATTGTGGTCCACTCTGGAGTGCAACCGCACGGATCTGAATCGAACTGGATGACAATCATGCGACGAATGCAATTCCGGGCCTGCTTGGTCGCCACAATGTTGGGTCTCCTCGGACTGGCAGCGACAGCGGCCCCACCGGGGTTTCCACTTCCATTTTTCAATTCGCCGACGTCAACCACCAAATGGCACACCAACCTGCAATCGGCGCATAAACAGGCTGTTGCGGAAAACAAGCCGATCCTCATTGTCTTTGGCGCCGAATGGTGTGGGTTCTGCACGAAGCTGGAGAAGCAGACACTCAGTTCCAAAGGGGTTTCGCAGTACATCAACGACTCTTACGTTGCTGTCCATCTGGATCTCGATAAAGAGAAGCGAATTGGGGAAATTCTCGAAGTGGAATCACTTCCGTGCAGCATCATGTTGAGCCCGAAAGCAGATCTGCTTGGCCGGATCAACGGGTTCGAAGGACCTGCCAGCTATCAGCAGAAGCTGATGGACAGTCATCTTCTGTATCAGCGTCTCGTTGCCCAGAACAACAATTCCGATGCAGTGTTAAGATAGAGAACACACCGCGTTGGGGCGAAATCACTGTACTGGCTTGGTGGCGCGCAGATTCCCAGCATCGACTGACCACACGCGCCTTCTCTCTATAACTCTCTCCTGAAATTCTCATCTTGCCGAACTTTCGCTTCTCCAATTAGAGTCTGCAAAAATTGCAATGACCTGATGGAACGAAATCGACGGCAAGGGAATGCTGAATCGTCTGAGAGACTGGCTCTGTCCTGACTTGGGAATCGATTTGGGGACAGTCAACACCCGAATCGCCGTCCGAGGTCTCGGCGTCGTTCTCGACGAACCCACCATTCTTGCTCTGGAGCGCAAGACCCGTCGTGTCTTGGGACGTGGCGCCGCGATTGGCAAACTCGCCAGGCAAATGGTCGGGCGAACTCCAGATAGTATGCTGGCGGTCTCCCCAATTCGTCACGGGGTCATTTCCGACTTCGAGCTCTGCGAAGTCATGCTGAAATACTTCATTCAGAAGGCATCGAAACAAGGGGGCGGATTTCGTCCACGTTGTATCGTTTCAGTCCCGTCAGAACTCTCCTCCGTTGAAAAGCGAGCAGTCTACAACAGTATCGAACGGGCTGGAGCTGGCCGAATCTTTCTCATCGATCACGCACGCGCGGCAAGTATCGGAGCAGGACTCCCGATCAGTGAACCTCTTGCCAGCATGATCTGTGATATCGGCGGCGGGACCACGGAATGTGCGATCCTCAGTCTCGGAGAAGCCGTCGCCAGTAAGTCAGTGCGAATCGCCGGCAATGACATGGACGACGCCATCATCGACTACCTACGGCAACATTATTCCCTGCGAATCGGTCGCCCTACCGCCGAACAACTGAAGATCGAAATTGGCAGCGCTGCCGCCCTGGATACCGAACTCTCTTCAGAAGTTCGTGGACTCGACAGCATCAGTGGAATTCCGCGAAAAGCGATCCTCACCAGTGAAGAAGTTCGAGAAGCGCTCGGCGAATGCCTTTGGAAAATCGTGAACTGCATCAAAGCCGCCATTGAACAATGTGACCCGGAGTTGATCGGCGACCTGGCCGATACAGGGCTCACCCTCACAGGCGGGACATCGCAACTTCGAAACCTCGACCTGTTTCTGAGAGAGCATCTTGGAATTCCAGTCCGCATCGATCCCGACCCGATGAGTACCGTTGCGCGGGGGACCGCAATCTGCCTGGAACACATGAGAAACTGGTCACAACGATTCCAGACAGAAGGGGCAGGCTTCTAGAACGATTCAGTTGATGATGTCGCTTCGCAGCAACCTGCACTACCCACCTCGCCGAACGTAAGCCGCAGCTTGACACCATAACACCGATGGAACGAAACGCTCGCACCGCTGCATTGATCGTGTGGGCAGGTTGGCTGCTCATTGCGGTCTTTTTGCGCGTCGGTCCGGAATCTGCGCTGAATTCAACGCAAAGCATTTTGCAGGCAGGGGCTGGTCGTCTCCTGACCTTGCTTCCATCACACTGGCTTGAGACAGCACGATCAGATCAACCTCAGCAGATCGAACAGCTTCAGGCCGAGAACCGTGAACTCATCCGATTGGCTGCTGAACTGAAAGCCGAACGGGATCAATTACAACTGCATCAGAAACTGCCAGTGAATTCCGATCAGGCACTTTTGCGATCAACACTCACCACGGCCCGCATCTTAGGCCGCAAAGGAGACCCGCTTTCGACCAATCTTGAGCTGCTGATTTCCTTAGGAAAGCAGGCAGGGCTGAACGAGTCCGATCTCGTTCTCACAGGAGACGGACTCCTGATTGATGCCGGTCTCAATCAACACCTCAAGCCTGATCAAATCATCACGGCCGGGCGAACTCTTCTTGGAAGAACACGCCGGGTCGGTGAACAGACTGCGATCGTCCAACCATTGATTGACGCGGACTTCCGGATCGCTGTCCGCGTGATTCGCAGATCACCTCTGGGGCCGGTTCAGGGGCCAGCAGGTGTTCTGGCAGGGACCGGAACAGGTTGCCGCATTAATGAGGTTTCGGCAACGGAAGCGATTGCCGTCGGTGATGACGTCTACACTGACCCGATCGCATCCCCGACCGGAGTTCCGGTTTATTGTGGAAGAATCTCGCTCGCCGAAGCAGAACCGACTGCCAGTCACTGGACGATTCAAATGGTCCCAGTGAACTCCTTGAAAGAGTTGCCGAATAACGTCGAAGTCTTAATCAGCTCCATCAATAAAAAAGGTGACGAAGCCACAATGACTTCGCCACCTCAATAACGTTCATTTCAGTTCAGAGCAGTTTGCTCTATCGAGTGCCCGCGCAGCGGCCGTCTCGATTGATGAAACGGAACTCGCCGCGTGGCGGAAGCGTGGAAATGACTTCGCAACGTGCAATAGGTCCCGCGTCGAATCTGAATCCGACACGGAAATGACCTGACCGAATTATGTGAGTCGGATTTCGTGCTTGCTGAGCCGCTCGAAGCCATCCTGAGTGATCAGGTAGTTGTGCTCGATTCGCATTCCTCCGATTCCTGCGGCATAGGCCCCCGGTTCCAGAGTAATGACGTTACCGGCTTCGAGAATGTCTGAACTCAACGGAACCAGAATTGGTGATTCCGGGTGACCAAGACCAATCCCATGACCAGCATGATGGGTGAACAATTCTGGACGACCGGCATCAACAAACGGCTTGGCAACGGCCTGATGAATATCTGCCGCACTGACGCCGGAACGCAGCTTTGCTTCGCCCCCCTTCATTGCCGCCTGACACAAGGCAAACATCTCTTCAACAGCCGCTGACGGGGTTCCAACAGAAACCGTGTTTGTGAAGTCGCTGCGATATCCGTCCAGCATCACAGAGTAATCGAGAATAAAGAGATCGCCATTCTGCAGCGCGCGACCTTCGTCTGGAGGCAACCCTCCTTTTTTTGGCTCGGCGGCGTTACATGCCCGAAAATCTCCATAAATCACAGCGGGACGCCCAGCCGCTTCCAAAGCCGCTTTCTGAACCTCGCGGAAGATTTCGAACTCGGTGATCCCTTCGCGAATGATCTCCAGAAGACGTGCCTGCCCAGCGGCACCTGCCACCATACATTGCTTGAGCAGGGCGATTTCGTCGGCATCTTTGCGACGACGCAACATCCGAAGAATCGACCCGAGATCGACAAACGGATTCGCCCCAGGCTCCTGATGCGAAGAGAACTCGTAACACTCCGGGTTAAGCAACGCAGCAGCGGCCGTTGGCAACCACTCTGCCTCCAGCAACCCCATCCGATTCTGCAACTGAGACGCCGCTTCCCCAAGCGATTTGAAGAGCGCGTGATCCCGATTCGAGACCGAATGCTTGTGGTCATACCACGGGGTGACGATCGTGTTATCAACGTATGGCTGATGCACCCCTGAACGAACAGTGAAGTTATCCCCCAGCAGCGTCGCTGGACCGTCACGTTCCAGTAAGAGGAGTGCTCGCTCCCCAGTCGAAAAGCTGAGAGGCTGTACCCAGAAGTTGCTCAGGTAGTGGACATGTCGAGGGTCCGCGATAAGTAGCCATTCGACATGGTCCGGAACCATATTCCACAGGCGCTGACGGCGACCAAGGCAACCTTCCAATGTGAGCATGTTCTGAAGTCCTTCGAAAAGCAATGCGATGAATCTGAACCCAAAGGTTCAATAGAAGTCAGGTTATTTCTGCACTTCTATTGGCGGATTCTAACCGGCAGGCAAACCGACTGCCCCCCACTCTTTCAAGAATTCAGCAGAGTGGAACAAATCATTGACGGATACGAAGGAAACATCGTCGGCCCCAACAGGAAATCCCCCACTACACCAGATTCCTTCACCTGTCGCGTCTTCAGAGCGCTGACGAAACTGATCCAGAGCTGAAAATATGACATCAACCCGACATCACATTTGTCAAACCGACAACACCACCCGCACAGACTTACATTACAAAAATAATTGTAATCCATTCAAAAGTATGGCTTTACAACAAACCGGCAAAAATTGCGGCATCGTGGCAACGGGTTTGCCAATAGTCATCTGCATCAAACAACGTGCTCTCCAAAACAAAATGCTCAGTCAAATGTTTTGATCTGAGCGAGATGCACGGAAGTTCAATTCGCTCAGATTGAGTTCAGGAGAAAGAACGATGAAAAACGTCATCCTCGCAGTTGCCGCTGTCGCTGGTCTCGCAGTTTTGAGTGTCGCTGGAACAGCCAATGCCCATGGTGGTGGCTACGGCGGACACGGTGGGCATGGCGGTCACGGGCACCATGGGGGGCACGGGGGCCATTGGGGACACGGTCACCACCATCACCATCACGGTCACCGACCAATCTATGGCCGACCAGGTGGCGGATACTATCCACCAGTCTATGGTTACGGAGTTCCGGTCTATCGCCCAGCTCCATACTACGGCGGTGCCAGCTTCGGAATCTCGACCCCAGGATTCGGTCTCTACGTTCGGTAATCGTGGACAGGACGTCCATATGATCCATTACCCAAAAAAGCAGGCGGAGGAACTAATGGTTCTCCGCCTGCTTTCGTTTTTATTTGTCTGAATCACAGCTTCTGGCGGGACAATTGCTGAGTCTCCGCCATTGAACCGCAACACGAGAGACTGAATCAGTCCAGACCGGATCGGCCTGGAGCGCCTCGCGAAAAAATTTCCACGCTT
>JBEBTF010000224.1:0-6443 GCA_040393865.1 Planctomicrobium piriforme
GTTGCGTTTCGGGTGTCGAGAACCATGTTGCTGTGCTGAACAATGAAGTTGTAATCGTACGCCGAATGATCCGTTGCAATCAGCACGCAATCTTGTGATTGCAGGAACTCTGGGGTCAGCTCTGAACTGGTCATTGCAGGCAGCTTGTGGTGCCTCATGGACGGGAGTTTAGGGATGTGGGGGTCGTTGTAGGTTAATTGCGCCCCACGCTGTAGCAGTAATTCCATTAAAGTGAATGACGGACTTTCTCGTGGGTCATCCACGTCTTTCTTATATGCCATTCCCAGCAGGCAGATCTTGCTGTTTCTGATTGGTTTGGCAGCATCGTTCAGCGCCTCACTGAGACGCTGGATCACGTACTCCGGCATCCGTGCGTTGACTTCCCCTGCGAGTTCAATGAAACGGGTGGTGAGTCCCTGCTTTCTTGCGAGCCATGTCAGATAGAACGGGTCGATGGGAATGCAGTGTCCCCCGAGACCTGGGCCGGGGTAGAACGCCTGAAATCCGAAGGGCTTTGTTTTGGCCGCTTCGATGACCGACCAGATGTCGATGTCCATGCGGTCGAACAGCATTTTCAACTCGTTGACGAGTGCAATGTTGACCGCACGATACGTGTTCTCAAGGATCTTGGCAGCTTCGGCGACTTCCATTGTGGGAGCAGGAATCACCTTCACCACCGCCGGGCTGTAAAGAGCGGTTGCCAGTTCGAGGCTTGCTTCATCATAGCCGCCCACCACTTTGGGGATCTTGGCGGCTGAATAGACTGGGTTGCCAGGGTCTTCGCGTTCCGGGCTATAGGCGAGAAAGAAATCGTGCCCCACTTTTAGGCCTGTGGAGGCGAGAATCGGGAGGAGAACGTCTCTGGTGGTTGTCGGGTAGGTGGTGCTTTCAAGGACGATCAATTGGCCCGGACGCAGGATTTTCGCGATCGTTTCCCCTGTGCCGGTGATGAAGCTCAGGTCCGGGTCGCGGCTGTCGCTGAGGGGAGTGGGGACGCAAATGACGATGACGTCGGCATCAGCCAGACGCGCTGGTGACGATGTCGCTTCGAATCGTCCGGATTGCCTCCAGTCGCTGACCTGATCGGAGGAGACGTGCTTGATGTAGCTGCGACCGGCGTTCAGTTGATCGACTTTTTTCTGATCGATGTCGAACCCGAGAGTGGGGAAGCCGGCATGATAAAAAGCATCGAGTAGCGGGAGACCGACATATCCCAGGCCAATAACACCGACCAATGCCTGCTTTTCCTTCAAACGCTGCAGTAGACCGTGTTGCATCTCTCGAGCCTTTTTCGCCGTGGTGCCTCAGCATTGTCGTCGCGTCCGACGTCGGAATAAGTATATGCAGAATTGCGGAATACGTCGTTGAATCTGGTTGGCAAACCGACTCGTTGCTGATTTTTCTGCGGAGGCGGGTTGGATTGAGCGATTGTGAACTGCCGTCGACGTATCGACTCGCTAACATGTGACAGGGGTGTCGGTCTCTCCGGAATGTCTGCGCGGTTTGTCGTCAGATGATCCATGTTTCCGTGTGCCGGTTACCGACAGGTCTGTTTGACATCCGACTGAGCCTGACTGGAAAAACCATGGTTGTTGTGAATGTTGTTCTGACTGCAAAGAAGTCGGAAGATGTCCCGTTGCTGAAGCAATTGCTGGCAGAGCATGGGCGTTTGTCGCGTGCGGAACCGGGATGTCTGGTGTTTGAAGTATGCCACTCCCGGAATGATCCGAATGTCTTCATTCTGGTGGAGCGATGGGAGTCGGAAGAGGCGATTGATGTTCACCGTAAGGCCGAGGCGTATCTCACGATTTATCAGCCCAAAGTCATTCCGTTGGTCGAACGGGCTCCCCATGTTTCTGACCTGATTGTTTGACCGACATGCTTTCTTGATTGCAAGGCTGGGCTGGTGGCCGAACTGGTTGTTGTCTTTGGGATTTGAATCCGAATCAGGAGTTTGGGAAATGGCATCGAAGAGGCTGCAGACTGTGAATGTCGCGATGGTGGGATTGGGCTTCGGAGCCGAATTCATTCCGATCTATCAGAATCATCCGCAGGCGAATGTCCGAGCGATTTGCCGACGCAACGAACAGGAACTGAACAAGGCTGGTGACCAGTTCGGGATCGAGGTTCGTTATTCAAATTTCGAAGACGTTCTGAATGACCCCACGATCGATGCAGTCCATATCAACAGCCCGATTCACGATCATGCCTGGATGTCGTTGAAGGCGCTGGATGCCGGCAAGCATGTGATGTGCACCGTCCCGATGGCAACGACCATCGAAGAGTGCCGGGAAATTGTGGCCAAGGTCAAGCAGACCGGCCTGAAGTACATGATGGCTGAAACTGTCGTGTATAGCCGCGAGTTCCTGTTTTTGAAGGAACTGTACCAAAGTGGCGAACTTGGCAAGATTCAGTATCTGGCGGCATCACACCCGCAGGATATGGATGGGTGGCCAGCGTACTGGCAGAAGATGATTCCGATGCACTATGCCACTCACGTCGTGAGCCCTTGCCTGGGGCTGGTCGATGGTCTGGCAGAGTACGTCAGCTGTTTTGGGTCCGGAACTGTTCGCGAAGATATTGCTGAAAAGTCAGGGAACCGTTTCGCTGTCGAGACCTGTCACATCAAGATTAAAGATAGTGACCTGACAGCGCATATCTGGCGATTTCTTTACGATGTTGCCCGACAGTATCGTGAGAGCTTCGACGTTTACGGGACGAAGAAAAGCTTTGAGTGGTCGCTGGTTGAAGGCGGATCACACATTTTGCACACTGCGAAGAAGCCGGAGCCAGAGATTCCTTCGCCGATTGAAATTCCTGATTTTGCTCATCTATTGCCAGAACCAATTCGCAGGTTCACACAACCGGCAGAGATTCATGATGCCGAACATCTTTCGTTTGTTCAGGGGGGAGGGCACGGCGGTTCCCATCCCCATCTGGTTCATGAGTTTGTGACGGCGCTGATTGAAGATCGTGACCCGTGGCCAAATGCGGTTCAGTCTGCAAACTGGACCTGTGTTGGTCTGTGTGCGCACGAGTCGGCGAATAATCACGGACATCCAGTACAGCTTCCGCAGTTTACGCTCGGCGATTGATGAGTGCGTCGAAGGGGGCTGACGTATCTGTTTTTGTGGTCGCTCTTTGTGGCGGAGATGTTTGCGTTTCTTGTGATTTTGTCTTGTGTCAGGTTGGAAGTATGAATTCCAGCCTGACTTATGTTCGTTTCCGCCATATAATCACCGGAAGAGGGAACCACTATGGCTGAAACTACGTTACCGATTGTGAATTCTGGAACTGACACCTACGAAGATCCATTGGATCTGATCGAGGAAATCGAGCGATTGAAGGTGGAACAGGATGCTGTCATCCTGGCCCATTATTACGTCGACGGTGAAATTCAGGACATCGCTGATTTTACCGGCGACTCGTTGAAACTTGCTCGTGATGCGACGACAGTTCCCAACTCGACGATTGTGTTTGTCGGTGTCCATTTCATGGCAGAATCGGCCAAGATTCTGAGCCCGGAAAAACGTGTTCTTCTGCCTGATGTGCTGGCCGGTTGCTCACTCGCGGACAGTTGCCCGGCTCCTGCGCTTGCGAAGTATCAGGAAGAATTGCGAGCACAGGGGCACGACTTTGTGACCGTGGCGTACATCAACACGACTGCGGCCGTAAAAAGTTTGTGCGACTGGATTGTCACCAGCGGTAACGCACGTGAACTCATCGAGGAAAAGGTTCCGAAAGACAAAGAGATTCTGTTCGTTCCCGATCAATATTTGGGTCGGTATCTGATGGAAGTAACCGGGCGTGACATGATTCTGTGGAAAGGCTCGTGCATGGTGCATGAGGTTTTCAGTATTCAGGATCTTGTGCGAGCGAAGAAGCGGAATCCGGGCGCAATTGTTTTGGCGCATCCGGAATGCCCACCAAATGTTCTCGAACTCGCCGATGTGGTTGGCGGAACCGAGAAGATGCGGCGTTACGTTTCCTCGTTGACGGAGCCCAAAACGTTTCTGGTCGCGACAGAGGCGAATATGATTCATCCGCTGAAGCTGATTGCGCCTCAGCATGAATACATTCCGGTGCCGGGGATTACAGCAGATACAGGCGAAACATGTGCCTGCAATCGTTGTCCGCACATGGCCCGAAACACACTCCAGAAAGTTCGTGACTGCCTGAAGTACGGAACTCCAGAAATTATCTGGCAACCCTACTTTGCAAAGGCTCAAGATGTGTTGCGACGTAGCCTGTTGTCGTGAATGGTGTTATGTAAAGTTTGTGGTTTGAGGCGACTGCGGCCATTCCCGAGCGTGTTCAGGGTTTGTGCAGATGCCAGATGGCTCAGTTAGGGTTGCCTCAATCTGTCTCATTCTTGCAATTATCAGGTATTTTCCGTTGGTGAACTCAATGGAAAATCAGCTCTGAGACTTGAGCAGAATGAATTGTTTGTCATCATCTGATGACGACACATGCAACTGCTTCCATTGAAACATCCTCGAAGCCAAATTATGTCCAACACGCTGACCATTACCGACAATCGAACGGGAAAAACCTACGAAATCCCGGTCGTTGACGACACCGTGAAGGCCATTGATCTCCGTCAGATCAAGGTAAAAGACAGCGACTTCGGCCTGATGGCTTATGATCCTGGGTATACCAACACAGCATCATGCAAAAGTCGCGTCACATATATTGACGGGGATGAAGGGATTCTCGAATACCGCGGTTATCCAATCGAGGTGCTTGCTGAAAAGTGTACGTACCTCGAAGTCGCGTATCTTCTGTTGAACGGTGAGCTGCCAACTGCCCAGCAATTGGCAGAGTGGGATAACTCAATCCGCATTCACACCGTTGTGCATGAGAACGTCAAGCGGCAGATGGAATCGTTCCGCTATGACGCCCATCCAATGGGAATGCTGATCAGCACCGTTGCAGCGATGTCAACTTTCTATCCGGAAGCAAAGAAAGTTGGATCGCCTGAAAACCGCAACGCCCAGATCAAGCGCTTGATCGCCAAGGTCCCGACAATTGCGGCGTTCTCGTTCCGCCATAGTCAGGGACATCCTTACGTCTACCCAAGCAATGAGCGGAGCTACACTGAGAACTTTCTGGCAATGATGTTCCAGATGTTCAACAACAACTACAAGCCAAATCCAGCGCTTGTACGTGCTCTGGAAGTGTTGTTCATCCTGCATGCTGACCATGAGCAGAACTGCTCAACCAGTGTGATGCGGGCAATTGGATCATCTGATGCGGATCCATATTCAGCTCTGGCTGGTGCTGCTGCTGCTCTCTACGGCCCGCTGCATGGTGGTGCCAATGAGGCAGTGTTGAAGATGCTGGCTGAAATCGGCAGCGTCAAGCACGTTCCTGACTATGTTGCACGCTGCAAGTCTGGCGAAATGCGACTGATGGGATTCGGCCACCGCGTTTACAAGAACTACGATCCTCGCGCACGCATTATCAAGCAGTGTGCACAGGAAGTGTTCGAAGTGACAGGCAAAAATCCGCTGCTGGAAGTTGCTTTGGAACTGGAGCGGATTGCGTTGGAAGACGAATACTTCGTCAAACGTAAGCTCTATCCAAACGTCGACTTCTATTCTGGTCTGATCTATCAGGCGATGGGACTCCCGGTGAATATGTTCCCGGTCCTGTTTGCGATTCCACGTGCCTCTGGTTGGTTGGCTCAGTGGAAGGAATCGATGGAAGATGCGGAACAGCGTATTCAGCGTCCACGTCAGATTTATCTCGGAGAGCGAAACCGAGAATTCATTCCGATGGATCAGCGAAAAGCTCCTGCCGCGAAGTAAAGTCAGTAGTTGTGGCAGGCTGTCTGTCCAATTTGATGTCAAATTTGTGCACCCTCGACTGAAATTTAGTCGAGGGTGCTTTCTTTTGTACCAGCTGTTTGGTCACGTGACGGCGCAATGGTCAGCGGTCTGGCGTACTGGAGGTCGAATTGCCTTTTCGAATTGCAGTTTCGCGCTCCAATTGAGCATCTTTGTAGAGATTATTTGGCAAAGATGGGCGGTTTCAGTGATTCTTTGCTGTGTTGGCCGCACTCAGGGAAGGGTTTGTGGGTTGTTGGCACATCGATTGCTTTAGTCACTCTCGTTCAAATGATGCCTTGTATCGGGTTAAGGAGGTCTCTGATGTGCAACATGATGCCGATCCACCGAAACGACTTCTCCAAGGGGGCTTTTTGCCGTTCTCTGGCGGCACTCAGGAACCTCGATAACCGTCCTGTGAATCGATTGTCCTGGGGGCGATTGAATCAGGCACGGCATAAGAAAACCAAGCAGGATTAAGCGGCTTCGGTTCCTCACGGGGCCGAGCGGTACGTCCTGCTAATAGAAGTGTTGTTGACGCGTGTCACAGGGCACGCGTGGTCACTCAAGGTTCATTAATCCATTGATCTCATCGCACTCCCGCGTTGCCGGACA
>JBEBTF010000225.1:0-6415 GCA_040393865.1 Planctomicrobium piriforme
AGCCAGCGTGACATCCATTGAACAGCGGATTCACGAAGCGGCTTGTTCCAGCCATGTTTCAGATCAGCTTCCGTCAAACTGACACGTTCCGGGAAGCCGAGACGACCATAAATCCGCTTCGCATTACGATACGATTTCCACGCACCTTCGATTGAGAAGAAATCCTGTGTGGCAGTGCACATCAGAATTGGAGTTGGGGCCCGCATGATCAGAAAGTCGGAGTGCTCCATGCCCCAGTCGAGCTGACCAAAGATGATCTGCTCTGCATCCTGCGGTCCGATCTCTTTCAGGACATGCTCAAGAGTTGTGACATAGCACGAAGGAGAAGCGGCTTTGATACGATCTTCCAGTGCCATCAGGTAAGCGGTCTGTGTTCCGCCGCCGCTGTTTCCCATGCACCCGATCAGATTTGGATTGACGTCATCTCGTTCTTGCAGGTAGTCGATCGCACGCATCCCGTCCCAGATTTCGTTTCGAGCTGTATTCTGGCCAAGCAGGATGGCTCCCAGCCCAAACAACGTATGACCGGTGGTTGTGCTTTTGACTGAAATGCTGCCATCATCGTTCAGGTGCTCGTAGCGTTCTCCCTGACAGATCGGATCGATCACTAAGGCAATCATTCCGTGCAACGCTGCCAGTGCAGCCCCTGCCTGATAACCAGCGTAAGCTTTTCCATTATCTGAGTGTCCGCAGACAACGAGGATGGCTGGATAGGGAGCTTGAAACTTCGGTGAGTTTGGGACGAACGCCAAGCCAGTGACGTAATGCTGAGGCTGACTTTCGAACAGGATTTTTTCGACTCGATAGCCATCACGTGGGACGATATCCACAACTTTCGCGTTCAGTGGAGTTCGCTCTGGAAATCCCCCGATATGGCTCACGAACTGCTCTCGAACCTGTTTCTGGTATTGAGCAATCTCTTCGGGAGTTTTGAGAGTGTCGTAGCGTTTCTTCCAATCGGCGAACGCCTGATCTGTCTTCTTGTTGATCCAGGTGTCCATCATTGTTGATGGAGATTCGATGCCAGCATTCTTCAGCACCTGAATTTTATCCTCAGCACAAACTGTAAAGTTCAGTGCGAAGACAAACAAAAGCGAAAAACTCGCAATCCTCATGGTGTGGTCCTGTCTGAGGTTGGCTGAATGTCGATTGCAGAGAGGGAGGTCATTCAGACTGCGTGACGAGGTTACGTTAAGGTGGGATTCGTAACTCGCATGGCCCAGCATTCTGCTTGATGTATAAGCAATCTCTGAATCGAATTACAGTCTCAGACGTCGAATTTCAGTAGATTCGCATCGAATCGATACAGTTGCTGTCGCGGCTGCAAGAAGTTGACCGTTTGACAGCTTGAGATTCTGCCACCAGCGACCGTCTGCTCTGAACGTGGTCGCTTTACGCGACGACGTGAACATTACGGTTCATCGGGACGACCAGCGGGGCTTCATCTGTTGAAAGTTCATTGGAAGGATCATTCTCATTCGGCTCTTCCAACGATTCTTCTGTCTCCGCACGATTTCTGGCAATCAGAGTAAGAACGGCAGGCAGCAGTACAAGCGAAACGAAAAGGCAAGTGGCGACGCCGATTGTCAGCACCATTCCCAGCGACACAAGCCCCTGATGTGCGGCGACCATCATACTGCCAAACCCGACCATCGTTGTGAGCGAGGTCATTGTCACGGCGTTCACCGTGCTGCGGGTCATCTGATATGGCCCCTTCTGATGGCGGAAATCGTGAATCACATACACACCGCTGTCCATGCCGATCCCCATGATCAGAGGCAGGACAATCAGGTTGGCCGGATTCAGATTCACGTCAGCGAGTGAAAGGATTCCAAACATCAGCAGTAATCCGCCGAGTGGAGGGAAGAGTGCCAGCAGTGCGATGCGTGCTTTCTCGAAATCAATCACAGAGGCGACGATCACTGCGACGGCCAGATACAGACTGATCAACCAGACGGGATTGAGCGGTGTTCCTGCTCGTTGCATCAGCAGGAAGGACAACGCAACGGCGGCCAGCGGAGCAATCAGAGAAATGAACAGCGTGCCTGTTCCAAGAACATCAATCAGCAGCACGATGATGATCACCCCGGCTGCGTAAATCGCTGCATTCGCGTAACTCTGTTGAATCTGGTGAGCCGCTTCAAAGTTCTGGAGTGGAGTTCCCGTTACGTCGGGATCAACACTACGAACATCTTTCACGAACTGAGTGAGTGGTTCCTCATCCCAGATTTCGTGCATTGGATACACGCGCAGAAGCCAGTCGCCGGAGTTGGAAACGAATCGAGATCTCAATGCTTCTGGGAAATCATTAGCAGAAATCGGTTCAGGATTGGAGATGGCAGCAAGCATCTGAAATTGACGATGCAGTGAAATCAACATCCCCTGCTGATAACCGGCAAGCAGCTGAATCTGGTGTTCCAGTGGAAGCTGATCGAGCCCGTTGAGCATGGCATCCAGTTGCATACTGGTCGCTTGCGCGAGTGGATCTGGTTGCGATTTCAGTGCGGTCAACAGGTTTTCAAGTGCTGTGCCGATGGCTGACGGATCAAGCTGTGGAATTCCTCGGGGGAGTTCCGACAGCCCACTCAGGCGAGCATGGATCGCTTGAACGAGGAGATTGGTTTCGTCAGCGGAATAGGCTGGCAGATAGCCTGCGAGATCTTCAACGCGCGAGACGGTTGGTAGTTCGAGGAATCGTTCTTTCAGAATGCGAACATGTTGAGGCGAATCGGTTGTTGAGACGGCATAAAGCAGTGACCCGTTCGCTTCTTCAAAAATTTTCTTCTGCAGTTCAACGGATTCAACCCCTTTGGCCTGCATGTTCAGAAGGTTGTAGTCGTAACGCAGGCGGAACGCGAGTTGGCCATCGCGGACTTCGAAGATGGAAACTGTGAGCACTGTCAGAATGACGAAGCCGATGATGGCGACTGGTCCGGGATACCCTTTCAAGACCTTTCGCAACATCTGTCCTTGGAATGGGACAGGCAACTGTCGTGGTTCAAGTCTTCTGTCGGCCAGTGCAATCAACGGTGGCAAGACGGCGAAGGTTGCGACCGCGCACAGGAGAATTCCTCCCCCGGCAATGATGCCCAGTTCAGCGACTCCGAGGAACGTGGTGAATGCTGCAGCGAAGAAGGAGAGTGATGTTGTGATGGCCGCGGTCACAATTCCGGGGCCGACCTTCTGTGTGGTTTCTCCAAGGGCGTCCATCAGGGGGAGCCCTTTGTGTCGGTTTTCCAGATAGGAAGCGACATAGTGGGTTCCGTAGTCCCCGACCCCGATCAGAATGGTGACGAAAGACATCGAAAGAATATTGAGATGCCCGATTGCGATTGTCGCGAATCCCATTGCCCAGGCGGTGCCGACCGCAATCATTGACATCGACATCATCGGGTGGCGGATTCCGCGAAATCCAATCAGTGAAATCATCAACACGCCGATGAAGGAAATCACTGATGCGGCAGCCATGTCGGACTGTGAACGCCGCATTTCGTCCGCTTCCAGAACAGGAATGCCTGTCATTCCGATGTGGACTTCAGGGAATTCGAGTCGGGCCTCTTCCAGAATTTTTGTCACTCTGGCGATTGAACGTGATGACCCGGAAAAGTCGGTCGAGACGTTGCGTGGCAGAGCGAGGACAAACCCCATCTTGCCATTTGGGGTGAGTTGATATTGCGGTTCGGTCACATTGGCGTGAGGGAATGCATTCTGGGAAACGACCTCAGGCCATGGATTGCTGAACCCTGTCGGGTTTTGCATAAAGTCGCTCAGGCTGGCGACCAGTTGCTGGGTCTGGACCAGGAGCGATGACAACTCGCCGCTTGCCTGTTTTTGAGAAAGCAGTTGGATGTGGTCGGCCAGGCGGCGGGAGTAGGATTCGAGTCCGGCTCGATTCCAGTGACCTTCCAGAATCGGAGCGTACATCTCCAGCCGTGAATTGGCTTGTTCCAGCTCCGTTGGGTTCAGGTACTGCAATGCCTTGTGACGCAGTGCGGTCGGATCAACCTTGTACAGAACTCTGGAAAATAGCTCTGTTTCTTCGTTGAGTTGTGTTCCAATTCGTTCGAGAACAGGACGAATCTGGTCCGGGTTTTTGCCTTCAACGGCAATCACAATGTCAGAGTCGTCACCGAATTTCTCAACGAAGCTCATCCAGCGCTGATGGAAATCCTGCCCTGGGTCAATCAGATCCGCACGGTTCGTTTTGAATGTCAGAAAGCGAGCCGTGATTCCAACGCAGGCGATGGTTGCAATGGCGACAAAAGCGAGTGTGAACCCGGGACGGCGGGCAGTCATCAGCGTTAATGACCGCAGCAAATTGGCGAAGAGCCCCCCATTTGATTGGGGGTGCGCCGGTGTTCGCTCCGTCCTTGTTGCTGAACTCACCGTCTTCTCTATCTACTGTTCGGTTTATCGCCTGCCAATCCATTGGCTTCTGCAAGACTTTAACTGATTCTTTTCTGGGAACTCAAGATGAAAGTCCGGGTACGAGCCATCTCGTTCCGCCTGATCATGGCACTGGAACGGAATTGCTCAGTTGGATTCGTGTTATCGTCCAGAATTTTGCGAAGTTTTCCAGCGGAATTATTCCGATTTGTGGTCCGGTGGCACAAATCGGTGACAGTTAAATTCCTGTAACATTTTTTCGAGGAACTCCCGGCGCTCATGAGCGTTATAGCCGCGAGCGATCCCGATGGCGGATGTGCCGATAACGACACAGGCAACGTGAACGACTTTCATTGGAAGTCGAAATTCCCGCATGTCGGCAAAGAGTTCTTCGTAGCTGCAGATCTCTCCAAACTTGACACCTTTGTAATGCAGTTCCATCCCTCTCAGGTCGTCGATCCATTCATAGTCGAACGGGCCGTACTCCCGACGACGATGAATGACCCAAAATCGGGTCCGGTCAAATCGAATTCCATGAGTCTCTAACAAACGTCTCTCCTGGCGAATCTTTCAAGCTGCGTTTGTGGGCAGGTTGCTGCATTGTGGTTTTGCTTCCGTGTCAGGGCGAGTTGCGAAATCATGTCGCGTTTTTTTTCCGCGTGGCCATTTGAAAGACCAAACCGGTCTCGGGCCGACGTGTGTTCGCCTCAGCGGGATAGAATCGCTGATATACGAAGCATAGATCACAGTTCGTACCGCGGGAAGAACGATTTTCAAGCCGGAAGCCGTCCGTGGATTTTTCTGGCAGAATCTCGTTCCGGCTTTTGACTTTGTTGCCAGAAGTCCCAATTGACCGATTTCAGAGGGTGGACGTAAACTTATGGACAGGAAATGATTGGAACCGTTGGTTCATTAAGGATGGCATGAATTCACCTGTGACCACCACTGCTCAACCTGAGACGCCACAGCATCGCTCTGTTGTGCCTGCGTGGTTGGTTCTTCCCAGCTGGCTTGGTTCCCTTGTGATTCATGCTTTTCTGCTGTTTGTCCTGTTCTGGATGTGGAAACCGTCTGGCCCTCGTGGCGATTTTCCTGGCGATGGAGGAGACGGATTCAGAGATGTCGGCATCAGACTGCAGGAGAGCGGTACTGGTGAAGAAGGCGGGGTGCGTTCGCAGGTGTCCGCAACGACAGAGAACGTGGAAAAGCCGACTGAACAGGTGGTGACACCAACGACACCTCAGCAGATCGAACTTCCCACATCCGTCACATTGCCCGTTCCCTCTTCGGCGACCAAAGCTCCGATTATTGGCATGGGCCCGCCGACCGGACTATCAACGCAGCAGGCAAACCAATTGATCCAGCCCTCTTCCGGAATGGGGGCAGGGCAGGCCGGCACTGGTTCGGGAAGTGGTGCTGGCATTGGCGGTCCTCCCGGTGGCGGTGGAAGCGGGACCTCATTCCTCGGAGTGGGAGCGGTCGGGAAGCGGTTTGTGTATGTCATTGATCGATCGTCCAGCATGGCGACGGATCACGCATTGCAGGCAGCGAAACTGGAATTGCTCGCTAGTATTCAACGACTGGATCAGACACAACAGTTTCAGGTGATTTTCTATAACACGAGTGTGCATGTCCTCGACACGCGAGGCGGGCGATTCGATGTCTTTCACGGGATCGATTCGCACCGACTGCGAGTCACCGAGCAGATTCGGGATATTTCCCCTGCGGCGGGCACTCGTCATTTGCCAGCGATTCTGGAAGCGTTGAAATTCAACCCGGATGCCATCTTTCTGCTGACAGACGGAGCCGCTGAGTCCGCACTCGATAAGAAGGATCTGGAGCTTGTTCAGCGGCACAACAGATCCGGAACACATATCCATTGCATTGAATTTGGTCGTGGAGCAAAGTCTCCCCTCGTGGAAAGTGCGAACTTTCTGCGGGATCTGGCCAGCGAGAATCAGGGACGGTACGTTTATCGGAACACACAGAATGTTCTTTCGCCGCAGAATTCTCCTGAATAACGGGAGGC
>JBEBTF010000226.1:0-6401 GCA_040393865.1 Planctomicrobium piriforme
AGCCCCCTTGTCACACTTCCGAAATTCCAGATGGCGATGGGTTCGATTGTGGGGCGGACAACGGCATCTTGGGCAACTGCCGTCGAACAAAGCAAAATGAACGCCAGAAGGAAACGGGGCAGATGTGAGTGAGGTCGCATAAAATTGCCGTTTCGCAACGAAGTTGTCTGTAATTGGGACGCCGGGGAATTCATGGTTGAAAGGTCACTGTTCAACACTCAGTCGAAATCGGTTCTCGACCGGATCGTGTCTCAGGGGGCGAGTTGCAACATCCCGTTAGGGAAGAAACTCGATTCTGGTGGATGGATCTCACGATACGCTTTTGTTGACATGTTCGGGCTTACGCTGCGATTCGTGCATTCGTTGGGGAAATTGCAGAATAACAACGCGGAACGCTGCCTGATCATACCCTGAGTCGGGATGTGTGGTGTCAATGTTCCATGAGCGGGACGACAGAAAGTCTCTGTGATCGATGTCTTATCGAGCTTTTATTTGCCCGTGTAGCTGCTATCTCGACGGGAGAAATACTGGGAGATGTATGCCAGGAAGGCGATGCGGTCGCGGACCAGCTGCGTCGAAACAGACAGGCAGCCCCATCAAGCCGGCTGCCTTGTCGTTGAAATTTGATTATTCAATTGAGCGAGTACAGAACGAACTGGCGACGGCTACTCTGCAACTTCAAGATCGCTCACTGGGAGGCACGCCAGTGAGGCCATCAGCCCCTGCGACTCGCAGTGAGACAGATAGGAAGCTGGAAGTTTTTCCATTGAAGGTGCATCCCACTCCAGGATGACTTTCATCTTCGCCCCTGTCCCAGTTGTTTCCATGACCTGACCTGTCCATCCAGCGATAGACAAATCGGCAAACTCAGGCATCGCGACGCCTTCGTTCACTTTGACACGGACACCAGCACTCGGTTTGGGACTTTTTCCCCTCGCCATTTCTGATCCTGCGGCATCTTACCGCGACTGTAGCCTTAACCTAATCCATACGACCAGAACTAACACCTTAACGACTGTATAAACGTCGCGTCAAACGCCCTTTTGACAATCCCGTTCGATCTCACATAAATTTCACCAAAGTTGTTGACCACCAATGGGGTTCAACATTCAGGAGATCAAACTTACCGTTGCGACCGATCCTTTGTCATTGCGACACTCTTGTCTCGCTGGGCCGATTGGATCTCTTGCTGTCGCTTCTGAAAAGACGGAAGCATTTTGGAGTCGACGACACACCGAAATCCATTGTGGTAACGGCTTGAGGCCAGATCGCCCCGCCCGCGTGCTCGCGTTCGGTATCCAGTGCAGTTGTTGACATTGCAGAGGAAGGAGCCTCCCCGTTGAACCCTGAGAACAGTGCCTGGCATTTCTGGATCGAAACTGACCAGTGGGCCTTTGGGATTTCGTCGTGGCGAGTGTAAGTAATAGTCAGCGGCGTAAAGGTCGGAGCACCATTCCCAGACGTTTCCCGACAGATCGTAAAGTCCCAGCTCATTTGGGGGGAAGGATTTGACGGGAGAGGTTCCCAGAAAGCCGTCTTCGTTCTTTCGTTCTGTTGGAAAATCCCCCTGCCAGTAATTCGCCTGAAACTTCCCATTCAGGAGGATCTCTTCTCCCCAAGGGAACAGCGTATCCTTTCCCCCACTGCGTGCGGCGTATTCGAACTCAGCCTCGGTTGGCAGGCGTTTTCCGGCCCAGTCGCAATACGCAACAGCATCTTCCCAGGCGATATGCACCACCGGGTGATCCATACGATTCTCGATGTTGGACTCCGGGCCGTCGGGATGTCGCCAGTCCGCGCCATCGACAATCTTCCAGACCTGATGCTCCCAGCCGGGGAGGTTTGTGACGAGTTGTGCTCGATTGAAGTCCGGATTGAAGCACATGGAGCCAGGTGGAATGACATTTCCGTCGAACCCACTGATGTCTGCACCTCGATCAGCAAAGTCCTGTTTGGTGAGCTGGCGTTCAGCAAAGGTTTTGTAGCCAGTCTGCTGGACGAATTTTGAAAATTCGCGATTTGTGACCGGCGTGCTGTCCATCCAGAATCCATCCAGCTCGACTTCGTGCGCCGGGTATTCATCGGCTTTAATTCGAAGTGGATTTGGAGCGCCGGGGGGGATTAACTCATTTGTCCCCATGACGAATCGACCACCGGAAACCCAAACCATCCCATCGGGAGTTTTTCCTGGTTCATTGATGACAAGGTCGGATTTTGACGTGGTGAAATCGGTGGGCACCAGCACCGCTGCCAGCAGCAATGCGCACAGTCCAAGGCTGATGCCGAGGATCAGAGAAAATTGTCGTGTCATCGTCAGTAACGTTTCTGTTCCGTTCTGCCTGACAGTTCCTTGTCATCGGGGACCTGTCATCTGGATGCGACTCCAGCGGTGATTATACCGTGTGACAACGGATTCGTCTTCCGGATGCGTGATTCAGGCAGGATTACGACCGAACAGAAGACCTGATGGTGAATTGAATCCACTTGGTGCGTTGTGCATTCCATTGGTCACGGGCTGCAATTTGCTTCACGATTTCTGAAATCGGTTCACAATCAGGTCGACGGTTCTGGCGGTGGCGCCCTGTTGACTGAGCACGACCTCGCGAGCGCGGCGTCCCAATTCTTCTGCCTGCTCTTGATCAGCCAGCATGGTGCGGATGAATGCTTTCAGCTCTTCTGGTGTACGTGTTCGCACTGTTGCCTGATGCTGTTCCAGCAAATCAACGACCTGGCGGAAATTTGACGTGTTCGGGCCATAGCAAACTGCGGCTCCGTAGGCTGCGGGTTCGAGCATGTTTTGCCCTCCCCGATTACCAAAGCTGCCGCCAACAAAGGCAACGTCAGCAAGTCCCCAACAGGCGCCGAGTTCACCGACGGTATCAAGCAGAATAACCGCTCGCGGTGTTGGCGGCGCTCCTGTTTTCTGGAGTGATCGACGCAGGAGGGGAAAGTTGCGATCTTGAATCAGTTTGGCGATGGAGTCTCCGCGTTCCGGGTGTCGAGGAACAAGAACCATGCGGAGCTTCGGGAACTCTTGAAGAAGCTCTGAATAGATATTCAGAGCCATCTCTTCTTCTGGTTCCTGAGTGCTTCCAGCGATGAAGACCTGTTCGTCAGGTTGAATCTGCATCCATTCGCGAAGTTCCGTTGTGCGATCGTTTTGTCGATCAGTGACAACGCCGTCAAATTTAATGGACCCTGTGACGACTGTGCGTTCTGGCGGGGCGCCGAGCGCAAGGAAGCGTTTCTGGTATTCTTCTGATTGAACAGCGATCAAAGAGAACCGTGACAGCAACCGGCGAACAAGGCATCGAATACGGTGATAGCCTCGGAAACTTCTGGCACTGAGTCGTCCATTGATCAGCAGCAGCGGAATCTGGAACCGGGAGGCCATGCGGATTAGATTCGGCCACAGTTCGAGTTCGACCAGTACCAGATAATCCGGTTGAACCCGTTTCAAAGCGTTCTTCACTGCCCAGCTAAAGTCCAGTGGGAAGTAGGCAACCTGACAATCGGTCAACTTCTCGGTGGCGACAGCATGTCCGGTATCAGTTGTTGTGGTGACCAGAATTTGCAGGCCATTCGGGCAAGACTCTTTCAGCTTGGCAATCACCTGTCTGAGTTGCAGCACTTCGCCAACGCTGACGGCGTGCAGCCAAATGAGAGGGCTGGAAAAGTCTGTTCGTTGCGGGAGTTGCCCCCAGAATTTCTGTTTCCATCCCTGTTTGTACTTGCCTGTGCGGAAGCGTTTCCAAAGTATCAGCGGGCTCATTAACAGGATGAGCATTCCGTAACACAAATTGAAAAACAGGCTCAACACAAAATGTTACCGCTACACCGGTGGGGCTTGCTAAAGGGGGGCGCTGTAAGCCAGCGGACTGAGAAGAATCTGCATCTGGACGGAGAGCGTCTGGCAGATGCAGATTCTGGCCGTCGACACATCGTCTTAACAGAAATCCTGAGTACGCGGCTTGATCACGAGGTCAGGAACATGTGCTCGTGGAGGCAACTGAGCCACAGCAAGAATCATTGACGCGATGTCTGATGGCTGCAGGATCGTTGCTCGATGCTCTGCGCTGACCGGAACTGGTCGGGCATCAAGAATTGGAGTTTCGACTTCACCAGGATAAACATTGGTGACGCGAATCCCATTCTTGCTTTCTTCGAGTCCGACGCAGGTTCCCAAGACGGTCATTGCGAATTTGGATGCGCTGTAGGCAACGCCGCCGAGGATGCTGGCTCGCAAGCCGGCAATGGACGAAATGTTGATGATCAGGCCATCTTTACGTTCACGCATCTGCGGGAGAACGGCATGGATTGTGTTGAAGGCTGCTGTTGCATTGACCTGCATCAGCTTATCCCAGTCAGCAGGATCAAGGACTTCCATTCGTCGGTTTGGAACGTTGATGCCTGCACTGTTCAGAAGAATATCAATGTGCCCCAATGATTCTGTGGCCCATTCGATCAGCGAGTTCGCTTCTTCACGAATGGAAACGTCTGCTGCTCGATAAATGATAGGAGGATCACCAGTGAATTGTTTGGCGACCGCCTGAAGTTTGTCTTCACGTCGGCCAGCAATAGCGACTTTGTATCCAGCAGCAGCGAATGCCAGCGCGCAGCCTTCTCCGATGCCTGTGCCGCCACCTGTAATGAGAACAGTTTTTCCAGCCCCTGACATGAAAAATCCTTCAATACAATCATAGTGTTGATGAGAGATTGTGCCTTGGTGTGTCAATGTAGCGAAGGACTGGTTATCTTGCATCGTCAGATGGAAACTCAGGGGAAAGTGGGGCATTCCAGTGAAGAAGGCCTGTGTGAACGGCCCCTGGCCAGGCAGTCACTCCTCTCGTCTGGTGTGTTTATTGAGGGAGTTTCATCGTGTCTTTGAATTCTTTTTAATTTCATGCCGCGTCTTTTTGCGACCACCGTTGTTCAGGAACTGACCAGCGCCGGATTCATGGCGTACTGGGCAGGCGGATGTGTTCGCGATTTTTTGCGAGGTGTGGAACCCAACGACTACGATGTTGCGACGAATGCCCGACCAGAACAGGTGCGGGAATTGTTCGGCAAAAATCGAACTCTTGCAGTTGGCGAGAGTTTCGGGGTCGTGATTGTTCTGGGGCCGAAAGGGACTGGGATTTCTGTTGAAGTTGCCACGTTTCGTCAGGATGGTACGTATCTCGATGGGCGGCGACCTGATCATGTGGAGTTCTGTGGCCCTGAAGAGGATGCACAACGCCGCGATTTCACAATCAACGGGCTGTTCTTTGATCCTCTGACAGATACCGTGCATGATTTTGTCGGAGGTAAAGCTGATCTGGAACGACAGATCATTCGAGCAATTGGGAATCCCAAAGATCGGATGACCGAAGACAAGTTGAGGATGCTTCGGGCCGTCCGTTTCACCTCAACTTTGAATTTCCATCTGGATCAGGCAACCGCCCTGGCCATTCAAGGAATGGCCGACCAGGTCACGGTGGTGAGTGCGGAGCGTATTGCTCAAGAGTTTCGCAAAATGCTGCCGCACGTTCATCGGACAATTGCAGTTCAGCTTTGTGTTGAACTGGGGCTCATGCCGTATGTGATGCCGGTGGTGTATCAGAGTTCGATCGAGAATCGTCCTGACCGGTGGGAGCAGATTTGCCAGATTCTGCGCGAACTTGTGACAGACGATTTTACAACGGTGATGGCCGCTCTCCTGCGTGATGCGTCAGCGGTTGCGGACAAGAAAACTCGTGGAACCGCTCCCGGTGGAACTGTCAGTTCTGCGTGTGATCAGTTGAAACTGTCAAATCAGGAAACAGCCCGAATTTGTTGGTTAACATCAAATAAATTCGCGTTAGAAACGTTGTGCGATCAACCGGTCAGTGCATTGAAACGCTTTGCCTCCCAGCGTGGTTTTGGCGAGCTGTTTCATCTGGAGCGAACCGCGGCGAGAGTCGAAGGGCGAAGTGACGAGCCCTATTCGTGGATCGAGTCGCGGTTGAAAGAAATTCCTGTTGAAGAACTTGATCCCCCTCCTCTGCTGACGGGTGACGATCTGATTCGATATGGATTCAAAGCAGGTCCACGCTTCAAAGACCTGTTAACGTCGGTGCGTGATGCCCAATTGAATGGTCAATTGCACTCAGCTGAAGACGCCCTTGCTTGGATTCGCTCTTCTATTGAGTAGACCGTCAGTCAGACTGTATCTGCTGACCCGATATCGTGAATGACGCTGCGCCGGTCAACAGGCTGGTCTTTTCTGGTTAGAGAAAACTGTGAAAACCTGAGGGTTGCATCAGGTGGCAGTGGCATACTTGGATGCATTAGCAGATTGTTGTAATTGAATTGTTGAATACGTTCCTTGGCTGGAATACGTTTGATTAATGTTCGTTAGGAAACTATCTAAGAACAGCGTT
>JBEBTF010000227.1:0-6377 GCA_040393865.1 Planctomicrobium piriforme
GGAACAGGGCCGGGGAGTGCCAGTGAATGGAAGCGGTTGATTGAGCATCATGGATTCAAGGATGAACAGGAAGCTCTCGCCTACACCGGGAACCCGATCGATAACCTTGCTCCGCTTGCCAAAGCTGGGATTCCGTTGCTGCATGTTTATGGAGATGCAGACGAAGTTGTTCCGTGGGAAGAGAACACCGGCATCGTTGCTGAGCGTTATCGTAAGTTCGGCGGGCCGATCACGCTGATCCGCAAACCGGGAGTGAAGCATCACCCACACGGATTGGAAGATCCGAACCCGATTGTGAACTTCATTGCAGTGAATTCAGCAGTCGAAGCTCCTGCCGTTCCTCAATATCACAGTGTAAAGGCGGAACTCGTCCAGCCACGCGGAGGTCTCGGGAATGTCCTGACGAAACTTCGTGAGGGAAAACCTGTTCGCATCGCCTATCTCGGGGGCTCGATTACTGCGGCAAATGGATGGCGAGTGAAGTCACGTGCATGGTTCGCAGAGAAGTTTCCGAATGCCAAAGTTGAAGAGATTCATGCGGCGATCGGAGGAACAGGGAGTGATCTCGGTGTGTTTCGTGTACAGCGAGATGCACTCAGCAAGAATCCCGATTTGTTGTTTGTCGAGTTCTCAGTGAACGACGCTTCGGCAGCGCCTGAGCAGATCTGGCGAGGCATGGAAGGGATTGTCAGGCAGACATGGGCTCACAATCCTGAAACCGATATTTGCTTCGTTTACACATTCGCTGTCGGGCAGGAGAAGTTTCTGGAGAAGGGGGAATGTCCCCGTGCGGCCTCGACGATGGAGCAGTTAGCAGAGCATTACAACATCCCGACGATCAATTTCGCAAAACGAATTGTCGAACTCCAGCAGGCAGGCAAGCTGATTTATAAGTCTGATGCTCCGACGGAAGCCGGGGTCATTCGCTTCTCTCAGGATGGTGTGCATCCACTGGATGAAGGGCATCAGATCTATACAGATGTGATAGCTGAAGTCTGGCCAGCGATCGAAGCCGTGAGTTTTCCGACAGTCCATGCCGGGAAGCTCGCGAAGCCGTTTATCGCTGATCACTGGCAAGCTGCGAAGATGGTTCCCGTTACGAAATCAATGTTGACGGGAGAATGGGCGGAACTGCCAGCAGATGATCCTCTTCACAAATCGTTTTCCAATCGATTGGGAGCGATCTGGCATTCAGGGACGCCGGGGAGCAAGATTCAGTTCAAGGTACGTGGATCTCAGGTGAAGCTGTACGATCTCGTCGGCCCGAACGGTGGTCAGGCGATTGTGACAGTCGATGGGCAGGCGAAAGCAAAACCTGTGCAGCGATTCGATAGCTATTGCACCTATCATCGATTGGCAACACTGCCTGTTTCACAGAATCTGAACCCAAACGAAGTGCATACCGTCTCGATCGAAGTTCATCCTGAACAGCCAGACCGCCAGCCAGTTGCGTTTCGCTTGAAGGACCCTGAAACGGAACTCAAGTCACCTAAGTATCAGGGAACGAATCTCTGGATTGGGCAAATTCTGATTATCGGCGATCTTGTCGAATAGAAGGCCGATGGCCCTGTGGCCGAAACTCGGTCGTAAAAATAGCAGCAGCCTGTGAGTTCATCTCGCAGGCTGCTGCTTTATTTCGAAAAGACAGATGTGATTACAGCCACGTTGCCAATGGCAGAATCTTCCACACGAGCAGGGCGACTGGACCGGCGAACAGGACACTGTCCAGCAAGTCGAGCATTCCCCCGAAGCCGGGAAGGAGGACAGCGGAATCTTTGCGGTTCACATCGCGTTTCAGCAATGATTCGCACAGGTCGCCGACCATTCCAGCCAGACTGAGAATCCCCCCGTACAACATCGAAAGATACCAAGGACAGGGAACTGCACCGGGTAAGAAGAATGGAGTGGCAAACGTCATCCACACCCACCCGCAAATTGCTGCACCAACGATGGCCCCTCCCACTCCTTCCCACGTTTTACCGGGACTGAGGATCGGGGCGAGTTTGTTGCGTCCGAGATTCTTGCCTGCGAAATAGGCTCCGACGTCCGCGCCTTTGGTACAGAGAACAACGGAACCAATGACGAGATAACCGGCGTCAACTCCGGCCACCCAGCGCAACTGAGCCGTTGTTGCCAGCAACAATCCGATGAAGCACACGATAAACGTCTCGACCCCGAGGGTTTCCCAAGTGTGTCCCGGTTCACGAAATCGTTTCGCTTCCACGACGCAGAGCGTCATGATGGAGAAGCAGAGCGCCAGAGCTAAGGGCGTCAGATCCAGAAATTCTGGCGGATCAGGTCGAAAATGGGGCCACCAACTACCGACGATAATTGCGGTCACGCAAATCATCATCACTGGTGAGTTGAGGTTGGGGACACGAGGTCGAATGAGTTCTGAAAGCTCCCAGACTCCGCGAACCGCCAGTAAGCTGATCAGAATCAACAGAAGTGGCGACGCTTCACCAAACTGGGCATCGAGATAAAAGATCCCGACCAGTAACGGAATGAGAACAGCGGAAATGGCGAGACGCCAGGCGAGCATGACTGGTCGCCCTTCTTCAAGTAACCAGAATGAGTTTGACAAATTCCTGATCATCGGCGGCATCACGCTGCACGACGATCTTGGCTCAGAGTATGCTTACTTTTCTGATGGACTTGAAGCCAGTCCCTCAATATTCGTGAAGTTTCGGTCTGTTTGAACGTATTTTTTCGTATTCGGTGATGTATGCCATTAAAAATCTGCATCGTCGCCTTGAATGCTTACCCAGCTATCGACCCGACGATCCCCGGGGGAATCGGGGGGATTGAAACCCGATCGTGGATGTTCGCTCGCGGGCTGGCTGCCCGGGATGATTGTCAAGTCACGTTTGTGGTGCGTCATACAGGGGCCCTCAAACAGGCGGTTTACGACGGCGTGCAGATGAAGCTGTTGTATGATCCCTTGTATGCCGCCCGTGAATCGTTAGCTCTGCGACTCACGCGAAAGTCGACGTTTCCATATGTCGGCCTGAAGCAACCTCGTCTGAGTGATGCCCTGACGCTCCCACTCATCGCTTTGCAGAAAGCCGTGTTCCGCAAACCTGATCCCTGTCTGCCGTCGAGGTTCTATCAAGAGATTGAAGCCGATCTGTTTCTGACGTTCGGGGTTCAAAGCAATTCCGCGACTGTCATTGCTTCTGCCCATGCTTCAAAACGTCCGGCAGCCTTGTTTCTAGGGTCAGATGGCGATTTGGATGAGCGATATCTGCGTGAGGAGAATTTTGTCAGTACCTATCACGACTCCGCTCAGGCGTGTCGGTGGGCGATTGCAAACGCCGATCAGATTCTGTGTCAGACGGTTTCGCAGCAGCAAAAGCTTCAGGCTTTCGGTCGCACTGCATTCCTGATTCAAAATCCCTTCGACCTTGATGAATGGGATTCTTTGCTGAAGACCGATTCTGAGTTGCCCCTCTTGAAGAAGGTTCAACGGTTTGCGTTATGGGTGGGCCGAGCAGAGAACGTTCACAAACGTCCTGTTGATTTACTTGCGCTGGCCAGATTGTGCCCTGAGATTCCGTTTGTGATGATTTTGAACAAACGTGACGACAGTGTGGAGGCAGAGACAAAACGGGATGCGCCGGGCAATGTTCACATCATTGAGAAGGTTCCGTTTCAGCAGATGCCGGCACTCATGAAGAAGGCCGCTGTACTGGTGAATACGTCTTCGCTGGAAGGCTTTCCGAATACCTATCTTCAGGCAGCAGCAACAGGGACCCCAGTGGCATCCCTGAACGTTGAGCAGGAATTTCTGGAGCGATCAAAAGCTGGTGCCTGTGCCGGCGGAGATCTCGATCGACTTGCACTGCTTGTTCGTCAATATCGGGAGAATCCTCGCCCGACGGAGGAGATTCAGGCGGCTCGGGCCTATGTGGAATCGCATCATTCGCTGAAAGAGCAAGCTCGGCAACTCGCGACGGTTTTGCGGCAGTTGGTCAGCAATCGTGGTGAATTGAACGATATCGATTGATCTGTCCCTGATTCCGGTTCGCACGAAGTCGTTGGGGACGATATGATTGACGATCCTTCTCAATTGACTGCGGAAATTTAAGTCATGGCTGTTGAGTCCAATTCCAAATCGCCTGTTTTCAAACCGTTAATCACCGATCTCTCACGCGATGAGCTGGTCGCCTGGTGTGCAGAACGGGGCGGAGGCTACCGCGCGGACCAGATCCGAAAATGGATCTTTGGAAAACGGGTGAACGACTTTGACTCATTGCATGATGTTCCAGCAGCACTCCGAGCAGAATTGAAGGAACAGTTTGATTTCTTCGGAAGCGAAATCCTTCGACACCAGAAATCTGTTGATGGAACCGAGAAGCTGTTGCTCTCCATGCGCGATGGGGAAACCGTCGAGTGCGTTTTGATGCGGGAAGAAGACCGCCGTACCGTCTGCATCAGTACACAGGTTGGATGTGCGATGGGGTGCATCTTCTGTGCGAGTGGGTTGGAAGGGGTGAAACGCAATCTCTCAACAGGCGAGATCCTCGATCAGATTCTGCGACTGGATCGTCTGTTGCCGCTCGAAGAACGCATCACCAATGTTGTGGTGATGGGAATGGGGGAACCGCTCGCCAACCTGAAAGCATTGCTGCCTGCCTTGCGTACCTTGAACGACAAAGGCGGGATGGGCTTAGGCGCACGGCGAATCACGGTTTCTACTGTTGGACTTCCGGAGAAGATTCGAGAACTTGCCCGAACCGATATTCCATTTCATCTCGCGGTCTCGTTGCATGCTCCGAATGATGAATTGAGAACGCGAATTGTTCCGGTGAACAAGAACATCGGGATCAATGATATTCTCAAAGCGGCTGACGATTACTTTGATGTGACCGGTCGGCGAATCACATATGAGTACGTCCTGCTTGCCGGGGTGAATGATCAGGAAGAACACGCGAAGCAACTTGCGAAACTCTTGCGTCACCGGAACGCACACATCAACCTGATTCCAATGAACTCGGTCTCGACGATTGCTTTGGAAGCGCCTGGTAACCCGAGCACAAAGCAGTTCGTTGAAGTGCTGCGAGAGGGTGGGGTGAATGTGACCGTTCGCAAACGCAAAGGGGCTGACATTGATGCAGCCTGTGGGCAGCTTCGGCTTAGCTCCAAAGAAGCGTCAGTTGCCTTGCAACCTTTGGTAACGTCGACTTCCCCGTAGTTTGAAATCGGGCCTCGTATCGGTGACAAGCTGTCGCCTGCGTCGCGTGAAAGTCATTCAGCAATCAGTTGAGATGACATGTCCCGCGCGCTCGGATACGACTTGAAAATCCGGTCTGGATGAGCTGATTGTCGTTCGGAAACTGGCGTCGATTGCAACCGTGTTGTCAACCGATTTCGATGATTTTTCAACCATCAGAAAATGAGCAACAGGCGCTTTGCACCATCGTGATTTTGTGGTTAAATCTTAATACTGGTTGAATGAGTTCTCTCTTCGATTTTGGTTCTTGAATGCATGTCACAACCACTGCACAAGTGGTGCGTCCCGTTTCAGGTTGGTCGTGTTGTTGGATGAATGAGAACAGTTATTTTCAGAATTGTTCTGATGATTTCGCCGCTCGATCGGGATCTCAGTTTGGGCGATTTCTCAATTTGTGATTTGATTGTCGATTGGTGGTCATTTGAAGGTTTCACTTCATCTGACTTGAACCCATCTCTGGTGCATTGAAAAGATGGATTGCTTTGATGCAGTTGATTTGTTCATGTGCCTGAAACATGTTCTTACTTGGTGATGCAGTCGCCACATCCGGTTGGATGATTCGTGGTCGGTTGGAGAGTTGAGTTGGTGTGTTGTCAAATCTGTGTTGAGCAGTTTCATTGTTGTTTAAGTAGTGTCAGTACCGTTTGAAGGGGAGAGCGAAGCGTATTCACATTTGTGTGTAAACTTCATCTCTGGTCAGTTCCTGGCCTGCCTGATTACGGAATGTTTGATTCATATTGAAAGGCTCAACGCGATGATCCATTACTCGTGCGATATGTGCGGGCGATCAATTCGTGAAGAACGATATTCGGTTAAAATTGAAGTCGCGGCTGCGTTTGATCCAGACGAGATCACAGAATCTGATCTTGATGTCGATCACCTGCAGCAGATTGCTGCGACGTTGGATGAACTCGAATCGACTGCCGATTTCAATCTGCCAGATACCGGGCCGAAGTTGATGCAGTTCGATCTCTGTGCACACTGTGTTGGTCGATACGTCAAATCTCCATTGAGTGCCAGACGCTCAGGGATTCGCCCGAACTACAGCCAGAATTAGACTGTATCGGTCTTACATGTGGCGGCGGAGTAGTCTTCGATAGAACGCGACTGAAATCTGCTCGATAAGAGATCTGTGATTGGCGAA
>JBEBTF010000228.1:0-6356 GCA_040393865.1 Planctomicrobium piriforme
TGGACAGATTTCGACTTCTCCGCAACACGTGAGTATGACGCAACCGAGAACGCCACCTATCTCTGGTTCAACAGTGTCTTCTCATTAGATAACACTGCGGTTGGAGGACTGGACGACAAACCTCTGGCCCTCCCATGGAACCGATTTGGCCACTTCAACAACAAAGCAACCAGTCCGCTCGTAGCAAGTCACGGCTGCCCACGTGAATTTGTTGGCCCGACCAACAATGAATTCATTGGACGTTTCACTGCTGAGGAAACTTCAAACACAAACATGGGTTGGCCAGGCCAGCCAACTGTAAACCGTTTTAATCGAACCGATGCATCACTCTCATTAAATAATGATTTCGCAATTTCAAACCTTGCAAATGGTGCTCGAATTGCCGAGGACTTGCTATTAAGCAATGTCGAAGCATTTAATGTCGAGTATTGGGATGATACAAACTCAAATCCCGATCTCCACGGCTTTGTCAGCCTTGGAGGAACAGGCGGTCCGTGGAATAGTTCGAAGAACCCAATTTACGGGCCAGTCGTTCCATCAGGGTCCCGGCAGAATCGGGTCTTTGACACATGGCATCACACCGCATTCACAAGTGACGGAGCCGGCGCAACTAATAAATTGCCACCACGTTTTCCGCTTAACACCGACGCCCTCCCGACTGGAACACCTGTCTATGCCACCTGGAATGATGTTCCTAGTCCAAACACAATCGTAAGTACCGGATCCATTCTTCGACTGCCTGGTTACGATCACAACACACTCTACTACACTGCAATCCGTAGTGGACTTAAAGGTTCAGTGACAGCTCCTGCATTTCCTGCGGAACCGGGAAACATTGTTGAAGAGCCGTATGTCGACCTGAATTCAAACGGAATGCAAGACGCTGGGGAAGAAGGTGTTGTCTGGCAGTGCCTTGATAATCGCATCGGGATGAAAGCGATTCGAATCACGATTCGATTCCGCGATGTCGGAAAGAATCTGCCACGACAATTGACCCTTGTTCATTCATTTGTCGAATAACAAACAATCCGTTTGCGTTCCTGTTTTCTTCAGGACGCAGGGCCATTCGGTCACAGAGACAATCACTTTTCTCACGACGGGCGTACAGTGAGGACAATTATGAATTTCCATTCAAATCACCGGCAGACACGCCCCATGTTGTCGCGACTCCATCACCGACAAAGTGGTCAGTCGTTGCGTCAACATGCATTGACTACACATCCTCGTCGCGGGGGTGCTGTGATTATCGTCGTGCTGACACTCCTGACGACTCTGACAGTCCTTGGACTGTTCTTCTATAACTGGACAACGCAGGAAGTTGCGAACGCTCAGAATTTCGCTGAATCGGATGTCCCGTTGGCCACCCGAATCAACCCGAACCCAATTTTCGATAAGGCTGCCGAGCAGTTAATTGTTGGTACAACCAATGATTACCCGAACAGCTCTCTCTGGGGCGGAATGCACTCGATGCTGGCTCACCAGATCGGACGCATCACACCAGGACTGAATCCAACAGACAGTGCCCCGCGTACCGGACAGGGAATCCTGATTCGCTACAACGGAGGGCCCGATGGACTTCCACAGCTGGACGCCAACGGCAAACCTTCCACATCGACTACGGATTTCCGTTTCCACTACAACGCATTTGACGGGACGTCTTCAAGCGTTGATCTGGGGATCGATGACTTCATTCTGAACTACTCAAAGCTTGCACAGACTGACCGCAGCAGAGATGCGTTCAATCAAACGACTCCACTGCCGCTGTATCATCCAGACGTCGACTATACTTATCCTGACCATAACACACTGTTCCTGGCACACGAAACGGTTTCACGCGTTGACCCGAGCCTCCCGGCTTCTGAAACACGTCGGGTTCTGATTCCGTCGTTCTTCCGCCCTCAACTGTTTCCTGATTATCGCAGCAATGACGGATCTGGAAGCGGGTTTATCTCGCTCTATACCGATGCCAACCGTCGCAAGCAGGTCTTTCGGCCACACCGCGAACACAAGTATACCGATGGAACACCACGCTATCTGACGGCAGCAACGACTGCTCAAAGCGGTGATCGAAACCGTATTCTGGAACCGTTCCCGTTCCCCGATCGCACTCCGCTTGACGCAACGCGAGGCCGCCTGGGGGTGTTCACTCATCCTCATAGTCAGGCAGGCAGTGATGACTATGCTCTGTTGGATGTTGATCTGGATGGAGACAACATCAAAGACGCGATCTTCATGGATCTCGATCTACCAATGATCGAGCTTTCTGGGGGGCGTCAGGTGATTCCGCTGGCCAGCTTTAAAGTTCTGGATGCGGACGGCTTGTTAAATCTGAACACTTCTGGCAATCAGTACGGTGTTGAAAAGCTAGGACGCACGCTCACCGATAACGAACCATTTTCGGTTTCGAATCTGGGCATGGCTCGCAGTGAGATCAATCCAACCTGGGCATTGAACGGAAATATTGGCGCTCTGGCTACAGCCGATCAGACCAAGGCAATGAGAAACTCGGCCGACGCATTCGGATATAACACCGCAACGCCGCCAAGCCCGATACAGCTTGGAAATATGGAACTGCGGATGATGCTGACAGGTTGGCGTCCTTCAACGGGAGATGCCGAAGTTGTTGGCCGGTACGGTGACCGTTCCGCATTGCAGTCAGGGAACTTTGCCCAGATTCGCCCAGGTGCAGCCACTGTTGACGATGACGGTGATAACTCAGCCGACGGCGGGTTTGGCCAGCAGATGTCAACCACCCCTGCTCATCCTTTGATTACAAACGATGTCGGCGTGTATGTGCCCGGCTTTGTTCACCCGTTATCTCCAATTGGTCTGGGATTGCGCTCTTACGATTCCGGGGCCGGGGGATATCTGGTCGATAGTTCAAGCGGTGCGACTCGACGACTCTTCACTTCGATGCCGAACGGCAATCCTGCAGTCTGGCTGCAGTACGAGAATTTTCAGCAACTCGCATCAACACGTTTGCCAACCGCTCTGATGACGACTCCTGTCATCGGGTTGAACGACGAGGAAGACGAAACAATTGTGGAGCCGGGTAATATTGCTTATGGGCAGTATGACACCCCATATGAAGCATCAGATTCCGCGTTCCTGCAGTTGAGCGATCTCGACCTTTACCGCAGCGGAACAACATCACGCCTGTCGATGCTGGCTTCTGCGAACTTTGTGCACGTCGAAAATGCCTCCGAGATTCGTAAGCGGTTTACAACCAACTCATGGGACCGGCTTGATTTCGGCTACACGACATCTGCGGTACGAGACTGGGAATGGGGTGACACAGCACCGTTTCACTTCCCGCCAGACTTCAGTGTAAGCGGCTCAAATTCTCAGCCATTCCGTCCAGAGATTCGGACTCTGATGCGAACCGAGTTTGACGTTGTCACCGAGTTCGGAGCGAACCGGGTCAGTCCTCGGCATCGCCTGCAATTGAACAAGATTCTTTCGAACGATTCTGCCGTGGGTGGACAAGCAGCCTTTGTTGACGGCAGCCCTCGCTTCCGCAACCTGATGCCACACCCAACATCATTCACCGGATCGTTCTCTGGGTCAGTACTGGACACAACTCCGATTCCACATGGCAACGTGACCTCACCCGTTTCGTTTGCAGCTGCCGCAACAAATCAATTTGCACAGGAATGGTGGGCACGTTATGACCGTCAGCGTCTTGCCCGAGACATCTACTGCCTGCTGTGGTTAACAGGAAGTGGAAGCGATGGTGGCAGCCTCAGCACCGCAAATCGTGCCACGCCAGAACAAGCCCGTGAAATGGCTCAGTTCGCGGTGAACATTGTTGATGCCGTCGACCGTGACAGCAACATTACCGAATTCTATTACGACCCGGATTTGAGCGACGGCTGGGATACTAATGTCGCCAACCTTCGCGTCGTCTATGGTGTCGAGCATCAGGAACTCGCCTTTAATGAGGTCCTGTTCATTCGATCCCAAGCCAACAAGATGGACGACATTGACGAAACGGAATACGACGACACCGGGATGGAAGATCAGTACCACTCGTTTGTGGAGTTGCGAAACGCCGCTCCATGGCCAGTGAACATCTCGAACAGTCAGTGGCGAATCCGCCGGATTGCCGTCGATGCAACGGGGACTGAACTCTACAGCGCGACAATCAGAGATAGCGCCAAGAACGAAATTCCAGCCGGTGGCGAATACCTGATCAGCTGCCAAGGGGGTGTGAGTCGATATAGCAGCGGCGGAGCATACCGTCCGAGCGACTTCCGCTTTAACCATGACGGAATGGGAGGATCATTCAAACTGATCTGTCCAAACTACTATGAAGATCCTGCTGAAGTTCCAACAGAGAGCACCGGTGCCGGCGCCTGGTTGCCAAAGTGCGATCTGGACCTGATGCATGCCGATCACTCATCACGAGTGACGGTCGGTTCGACTTCAATCTCGATGGTCAACCAGCTCAATGGCACTGGCCAGACGGAAGTTCGTCTGGTCCTTGAGCGTCGCATGGTGAACGACCCTGACAACTCCATCACAGATCCAGCGAAGAACCCATGGATCGAAGTGGACCGAATTCAGGGAACCATTCGAACATTCGACCCAGAGAACCCAGCGACAACTCTCGACGATCTGAGAAGTCAGGAACGCCGAGAACCATTCGACTCAGGAACAGACCTCACATCCAATGGGCTCGTTCCTCAAGACTACAATGGTTCCGGGACTCCAGCGCGCGGGTTGCATAGCATGCCATTCCTGGACCCAATGGTTTCAGGTGATGATGCTGCTACCAAAACTCGACGCAACAGTCGTGCCCCAACTCAATACACGATCTGGCAGCCTCACTTTGACCGCGACTTGTCCTCTGCAATGGAGTTGCTCTCCATTCCACTGTTCGGAAACTATTGCTCTGCTGCCGGTCAGGGGAATTGGAATGCTCAGGTCTTCGGGGGCGCAACTAAGAACATCGCCGAACCAGAGGCGACACTGGCGATGACCGGTCATCGTGCTGCATTGATGCGAATCTACTTCCCGCAAGGCAGCACAGATGCAAATCATCCGTTGCCATCATGGTATCTCGATTCCCCTGGTGCACCGCACTATCAGAACCGTTGGTATCGCCTGCTTGAGTTTGTTGAAGTGAAATCACAGGATCAGCTTCGCAGCGATGCAATCACCGCTTTGCAACGTCGCACGCCCGGCAAGATCAACCTGAACACGATTCGTGATGAAGCCGTGTTCGCCGGCCTGATCGACGATCCGTATCACATCGACCCTCGAAATCCGAATGCCCTTACGGTCGATAAACTGGACAACGCCCGACGATGGTATCGAGAGCACTATCGCCTGCGTGACGGGGCCGACCCGTTCCTTGATTCAGCTCTGGGATCAACGAACCATGGAGTGACCATCCCTGGTGGTTTCAAATCCCGACCATATCGAGCGTACAGCTATCTGGATGCCCCAAATACCGCAGACAGCACAGCCAGCAACAGCAGTGTGCAGAATACATTGCTGCGACATCGTCCAGGCAACATCGAACATGGGCTCCTTGAAGCCAGCCGGGATGCATCTGCCTTAGATCGGGTGGACTATCACACACGTCAACGAATTCTGGCCAAGATTGCGAACAATACGACCAGTCGCAGCCATGTCTTCTTTGTCTGGGTTGGACTCGACTTCTTTGATGCTCATGTCAATTCGACCGTGAACGCTGTGCAGATCGGCGGAGCGGCGGCGGACCTGCCGAAATACCGGATGTTCTGCGTCGTCGACATGTCCCGACTGGAAGAAGGATACGACCCTTCAACCAACACGTTTGATTTCCGGAAATTCATCATCCATCGTCAACTTTTGCCGTAAATTTCGCGGGACTGTTTGCGTTTAATTGAATACCGGCATCTTTTTTTCAGAAAATTGTTCATTTCAAGCGGATTTGGCATAAAATTCGAAGAATGATCAGAAGTCCCTTTCAAAACTTGACATACGATGGCTAAGACTGGAAGAATTGCATTGAAATAGATCAACTCAGCTTCCAAGCGGTTTCCATTTCAAGACAACTCACCTGCATCGAAACGATACAATCCAGTCTGGTTGAGTTTTCAAGTCCACTGAGTTGCCAACATTCCTTAAGTGTTTGAGATTCTTTTACTAAGATATTTCCAGAAGTTCGAATCAACAGCAGCACGGTTTGGGTGAACTGTCGGTCATCAGGCGTGGCCCTGATGTAGGTTAGTCCGAGCCGAATTGTGTGATCCTAAACACGCGGAGAACGCCATGAACGTACGCATTGCCCGAAAACATCCTCAGCCGCGTCGTGGCGGCTTCACGTTGATCGAACTGCTGGTGGTGATTTCGATCATCGCCGTGCT
>JBEBTF010000229.1:0-6266 GCA_040393865.1 Planctomicrobium piriforme
GCGTGGAACTTATTTCGCAAGGTGCTCTAAAAGTCGAGAGCGGCTTTTAGCTCGGCGACGAGGTCGTCTGGGTTTTCGATCCCGACAGAAACTCGGAGTGTGCTTTCTGAGATTCCCCCGGCTCGACGTGCTTCGAGTGTCATGCTCGCGTGGCTCATCGTTTCTGGATATTCGATCAGGGACTCGACGCCGCCCAGCGATTCGGCAAGCTGGAACAGCTTTCGTTTTTCCAGAACTTTATCGACGGAAGGACGTCCCCCTTTCACGTCGAAGCTCAACATGGCTCCGAAGCCAAATTGCTGACGCTTTGCCAGTTCATGTTCTGGATGTGACTCCAGACCTGGGAAGTAAACGTGTTCGACGTTTGGATGCTTTTCCAGCATGCGGGCAATGGCCATTGCCCCGCGCTGATGTGCTTCCATTCGAGGTCCAAGAGTTTTAACGCCTCGCAGGACCAGCCAGGCATCGAATGGGCTGCATGCGAGACCCATTGCGTTGACATAGTAGGCGATCAGGTCAGCATGTTCTTTCTGACGAGTGATGACCGCACCGCCCACCACATCGGAGTGCCCGTTCAGGTACTTCGTTGTTGAGTGAACGATGACATCCACCCCCAGTTCAAACGGACGCTGCAGGTATGGAGAAAGGAAGGTGTTGTCGGCGATGGTGATCAGGTTGGCTGATCGGGCCACTTCTACGACAGCAGCAATATCGACGATGTTGAGGAGCGGATTGCTCGGCGTTTCAATCCAGATCCCCTGAGTTTCTGGAGTGATGGCAGCACGAACTTCGTTGAGATCGCGCATGTTCACGAAGCTGAACTTGTATCCTCGTTCGGTCAGAATGCTGGCGAAAAGGCGATAGGTTCCACCATAAATGTCGTTTCCGGTGATGATGTGAGCGCCTGGCTTGAACAACTGCATCGCAGTCAGAACGGCTGACATTCCTGTGCTGGTTGCACGAGCGGAAATCCCGCCTTCAAGTGCAGCGAGGTTTTCTTCCAGAGCAGCCCGAGTTGGATTGCCGCTGCGTGTGTAGTCGAATCCACGATGCCCCTGCAGGCTGTCCCATGCAAATGTTGAAGTTGGGTAAATTGGGGTTGTGCAGCTCAGGTACGCGGAATCTTTGTCGACGCCTGTATGAACGCAGCGAGTCTCAAAATGCATGGAACTTTACCAAGGTTACAGGGAACGAATCGCAATGGGTAACAGTGTCTGAATTTCCGCGGCAGGTGTCTAGTCTAGACCGTTTCCGTGGGAAAAAGACTGAGCCGGGACACCGGTAAGAGAGTCCTGTCGGGGGCCTCGGCAGGACACCTTTGGCCAGTTCTGGTTCGCCGGATTCACGACATCCAGACTGCACGTCGGCAAAACTGGATGTCGGAAACGCTGGCGTTGGTTTTCTGATTGGAGTGACGGCCATCTGCACAGAGTCGTGCAAATGTTCATCGTGTCTTAAAAATCGAAATTTCCCTGTCTGGCAAACTGGGAAACCGGGTTTCTGCTGGATGCCTTTTCTCGGGCCAGCAACTCTGGTGAAAGTTTGTCGGAATCGCCGTAATGCCCTACAGCAACCATGCATTCCACTTGATAATCATCAGGGATTCCTAACGAAACACGGGCCTGGGCACGATCAAAACCGCCGAGACCGTGGGCGACAAGTCCTGGGATGCTGGAAGCCTGTAGCAGCAGGTTCTGCAAAGCCATCCCCGTATCCAGCGAATGGACCGGGTTTGGATTTCCATTTCGGGACAACGTTTTCTTCGAAATGACGACAATCAGGACTCCGGCACGCTCGCACCAGATTTTGTTACCGTCTGCCAGTAAGTTGAAGTAGGTACTCCAGATAGGACTTTCTTTGTGGGCATAGAGAAAACGCCATTCCTGCTCATTTGAGGTGGATGGAGCCCAACGGGCTGCTTCAAAGAGTCGCTGAACGGTCTTTTCACAAACAGGTTCCCCTGTGAGTGCGCGAGGTGACCATCGGTTCAGAATGACGTCCAGAATTTCATGGTCGGAGACGCGGCCAGACTCGGGAACAGGCAGTTGATTCATCGCAGGTCAATCCTCCATTTTGCTGACTTTGACGGCGGATTCGCTATGATAGCGTCGCTTGATGACATTTTCTCTTGCCCCGTGAGTGCTTCCAGAGAATGACCTTTCCTGTTGTTCTCTGGTGATTCCTGATTTTCGAAATTGAATCGAAATTGAATCAGGGACGCGTGCAATTTACAGGTATCTATCGAAAATGTCTGATCTGCCGTATCCACATCTTTGGGATCGCCAGATTTGTGATCATCATCATGAGTCTGGAAGGAGCGAGAGGGTGAGGGTATTTGGCTTTGAATGAAATTGATTACGGTTGCTTTTGACCGAATGGCCGTAACATTTCATTTCAATCTTTGATCTCAAAGATTGATTCCTTTCACTGTGATTAAAGATCTTCAGCGCGATGAGTTCAATTGCCCCACCTGTCGAGAAACCGATCGTTAACGTCGCAGCGTACAAGTTTGTCACGCTGACGGAGTTGCCTGAACGACGGCAGCAACTGACGAATCTTTGTCGTGAGCTTGAGTTGAAAGGCACGATCCTTCTGACGCCTGAAGGAATCAATCTGTTCATGGCTGGGAGTCGTGAATCGATCGACTCACTGCTGGCCTCACTTCGTTCCTGGAGCGAACTGTCTGATCTTGAGGTCAAAGAGAGCTTCAGCGATCACCAGCCGTTTTCCCGACTGCTGGTCAAGATTAAAAGCGAGATCATCGCGTTTGGTCAGGAAGGGATTGCTCCTGCGGCGTATACATCTCGCAAGATCGCTCCAGCTGAATTGAAGGAATGGCTGGATAAAGGCAAAGATGTGGTCTTGCTGGATGTCCGCAACGATTATGAGATTGGGGTCGGCACATTTGAGAACGCTGTCCCTGTGAAGGTCGATTCGTTCCGTGATTTTCCGGACGCAATCGAGAGCCTCCCGGAAGAGATGCGCGAAAAGCCCATCGTGATGTTCTGCACAGGCGGGATTCGCTGCGAAAAGGCTGGCCCGTTCATGGAACAGGCCGGCTTCCGTGAGATTTATCAGTTGGGTGGCGGCATTCTGAAGTACTTCGAAGATGTCGGAGGCGCACACTATCAAGGGGAGTGCTTTGTCTTCGATAAGCGAGTCGCACTCGCCCCGAATCTTTTGGAAACTGAAACGAAGCAGTGCTATGCCTGCCAGGCACCGTTGTCTGTCGAGGATCAGCAGTCATCGCTTTACGATCCGCCTCACGCCTGTCCGCATTGCCATATGTCGCCAGAGGAGCGTCAGGCAAAGTTGATGGCGAAGCGTCATCAGGCGCTCGCCGAGGCCACGAATCCTTTGCCGGGAAGCATTCCGTACGAAAACGCTCGTCCATTGAATGTTCCAGGACGTTTTGACGGCGAAACCCTGTTGAGGTTTGTGCAGCAGTACCATCCTCACATGGGGGATGAATACTGGCAGAATGTTGTGGAATCAGGACGCATTCATCAACGTCATCAGCCGGTTTCCGGGGATCGAATTGTTCGTGCAGGCGAGCAGTTTGCTCATTTGCAACCAGAAGCAGCCGAACCGGAAGTGAACGCCAACATTCAGATTCTGTTTGAAGACGACGCAATCGTGGTTGTTCAGAAGCCTGCACCACTGCCGATGCACCCCAGCGGACGGTTCAATCGAAATTCGCTGCAGTGGATCATGAATCAGGTGTACGCTCCGCTGAAGTTGCGACCGGCACATCGGCTGGATGCAAATACAACCGGAATCGCTGTGCTCTGCAAGAGTCGATATGTCTCACAGCGACTGCAACCGCAGTTTGAGCAACAGACAGTTGATAAAACCTACCTTGTTCGCGTGCAGGGGGCGGTTCCATGGGAGCAGATGGACTGCAATCAGAATCTGTCTCGGACTCCAACTGAGTGTGGAGGCCGACTGGCAGAAGAGGGCGGACTGGCGGCACAAACCTTGTTTGAACGGGTTCAGGTGCTGGAAGATGGAACAACACTGCTGCGAGCAAAGCCAGTGACTGGGCGGACGAACCAGATTCGGGTTCATCTCTGGCAACTTGGTTTTCCGGTTGTCGGTGATCCTCTTTATCTCCCGAACGGGGAATTGGGGGATCAGCAGACACAGGAGACAGGAGGCGTGATGTGCCTTCACGCTCATCAAATCAAATTTAATCACCCGATCTCAGGCACACGTGTAACTTACTTTGCCCCAGAACCTGAGTGGTGGACTGTCAGCAAATAGTTCGTTGTAGATCACCCACACGTAGATCACCCACACAGAGTCGGAAAGGCTGGCCAGCAATACTGTTGGCCAGCCTTTTTGAATGAACTGAGAAGCACCGGCGTTTCGACTCCTTCAACGTGGGAAGAAGTCGACCAATCGTACGGTTGATCGGCATCAAGCTGCTGTGCGAATCTCGCCGTTTTCGCGGACATCTTCGAATCGCACCGCAATTCGCTTAGACACGCCTGCCTGTTCCATTGTGACACCATACAACACGTTGGCCGCAGTCATTGTGCGTTTACGGTGTGTGATGACAACAAACTGGGTCATCGAGACGAACTCTTTCAAGACGGTGACATAACGGTCAACGTTTGCCTCGTCGAGTGCCGCGTCGACTTCGTCCAGAATGCAGTAAGGGCTGGGTTTGCTCTTGAACATTGCAAACAGCATCCCGACCGCGGTCATTGTCTTTTCACCACCGCTGAGCAGTGAGATCGATCGGAGTTCCTTCCCAGGTGGTCGAGCCACGATATCGATTCCACACTCAAGAACATCATCTGTGTTTTCGAGAATGATGTCTGCGTCTCCGCCGCCAAAGAGCTTTCGGAACAGTTCGCGGAAGTGTCCCCGAATTGTTTCGAATGAAGCCATGAAGATCCGCTGACTTTCCTGATTCACATAGCGGATAATCTCTTCGATCTTGGCTTTGGATTCTCGCAAGTCTTTCAACTGGACTGAAAGCGATTCGTAACGCTGTTCCAGTTCCTGCAGGTTCGCGAGTGCATCTGTGTTGACGCTGCCGAGCCCCTTCAGCTTCCGTCGCAGACGCTCCACCTGAGCATCGAGTTCTGGGCGAACTTGTTCGAAGGTCGGAACTGCTGATCGGCTGGCACGCTCTGCCTCATCTGTGTCAGATACATCCGCTTCGATGTGCGGAGACTCGCCAGGCAAGTGGGCGATTTCATCTGGATAGTTCGCCGCCAGATAATCGCGATAGGCCGAAACGTTCGAATCAATCAGTTGCTGGAGTGACAACTGAAACTCTTCCTGAATTCGGTCAGCGAGGGTCTGCAATTGCATCCGCTGCTTCTGGATGCTGAACTCCAGTGCATGTTTGCGATCAACAAACTGACGACGGTGCCCGTGGAAGGCTTCTTCTTCTTTCAGAACAGCGACACGAATTGCTCGCAGCTCGTCACGTTCTTCGTACAGACCGCGATTGTCTCGCTGGATTTGTTCGCGAGTCAGCAGAAGTTCGGCCACCTGATTCTGTGCACGCAGAAACTCAAGATCACTACGGATCTGTGTTTCTTTAATTTCCTCAATACGAGTGACGACATCCTGCAGTTGTTGCGTGCGTTGCTCCTGATCCCGTTGCAGTCGTGTTTGCGTCTGCTGCAGGCGGCGAAGTCGTTCCTCCTGATTTGCCAGGTCGAGTTGTTCGATTCGGATTGCTTGCTGTGTCTCTTGCAGCAGTTGCAGAACCTCTGCGATTCCGGATTCGTCTGTCGTCAGAACGTTTCGCAGTTCATTAATTGCTGCTTCGTTGGTGGCCTGCTGTTTAACAAGTTGATCGCGCTCTTCGAGAATGGCGAGCTCGCGTTCCTTCAGGGAAGCCAGCATTTCGATCTGACTGTTACATTCCCGTTCCAGTCGCTGAACCTCACGGATCTGACCGGCAAGTTGGGTTGCGTTGCCGGTGACCGCGTTTGATAGCTTCTTGAGCTCTTCTGTCAGTTTCTGTTTCAACTCCGTACGAGATTCCAGTGTCTCCGCCAGAATGGCCTGACGTTCTGTCGTGGCTTCAATTCCCTTGTGGAGCTGCAGGATCTCGTTCTTCAATGAGCGGAGTTCGCTCTTGCGTGATATGATGGACGTTTCATGCGGCATCATCCCGACGTAGAGCTGTTGGCCTGCGGTCAGAACCTCGCCTTGCAGCGTTACGATTCTTAGCGTTGCCGGAGCATCCTTCATCAGTCGTCTGGCGATTTCGAGATTCTCGACGATCCAGGTGTCACCCA
>JBEBTF010000230.1:0-6064 GCA_040393865.1 Planctomicrobium piriforme
TCCTTCATCAGTCGTCTGGCGATTTCGAGATTCTCGACGATCCAGGTGTCACCCAGCACTCTGGTCGCAAGTCCGTTCGCACGGTCTCTTGATTGGACAAGTTGGTCCGCCCGACCGTAAACACCAGGGATGCCAGTGAAGTCGACTTCCGGAATCGCTACTTCGAACGTTTCGATCTTCTGTTTACGATCCTGCTTCGTGCGAGTGCTTTTCTCTTTGGTCGCGTCGTCCGAAAGTGGGGCGATCGAGATGAAACCCACGCGGCCGTCAATTGGCGCAAGTCCCCGGTCGAGGTAGTCGAGCAGGGGAGCGAGGTCAGTCACTGCGATCAGCTGTGATCGGTCTCCCAGTGCTGCATCGATGATCGGCGCCAAATCCATTGGGACGTCGAGAAGATCTCGAACGGTTCCAAGAATCCGGTCCCAAGGCGGAAAGTGTGCCGTTTCCGCTCGCTTGAGAATCTCCCGAACGCCGACAGCGATCCCTTCCTGTCGTTGTTCAAGTTCTTCCAGAAGCGACAGACGTGCTTCAGCGGCACTGCGACGTTCTCGCAATGACTGCAGTTGCTGCTCGGTTTCTTCGCGTTGCTGAACCGTTTTCCAATGGGACTGTTCCGCATCCGTCAGCAGGTTCTGGCGGTTCTGCAGAATGTTTTCAGCTTCTCTTAACTGAACTTCGCGTGTTGTGCGTTCAACAAGCGCGGCATCCTGTTCCGCCTGAAGTTCATTCCGACGTTGTTCGACTTGTTGTTGATTCTGAGCGATCGACTCGGCTTGAGACGCGAGGACTGAAAGACGCTCTGCGATCTGGGAGCGTTCTTTCTGCAGAGCGGTCAGCTGCTGCTTTTGAACGTCGATCGCGGATCGTCTGGTGGCGATCATCGATTCCAGTTCGCCCAACTGAGTCTGGCGTTCAGTGACCTGTTGTTTCGACGTGTGGAGTTGCAGCTCGAATGTGGTGAGCTGTTCGTTTGTTGTTTCGAGTTCTCTCTTGGCAAGCTCAACCTGCTGCCCGAGACTGATACGCTGCTGGCGAATTCTCTGTTGATCGGCGATCAGTTCTTCACGACGGACAGCCTGATGCCGCATGGTTGCTTCCTGTCGAGCAACCGCTTCACGCAATGACGAGATATGTCGTTCTTTGGACTGTAACTGTTGATCGAGCTCCGCCAGTCGTTGTTCAGTCGACCGCTTCTCTGTTTCAACTCGTTCAAACGAGGATTGCAGATTGGCAATTGTTTCGTCGAGCGTTTCCAGTTCGGTGAGCTCGGCGTCGAGTGCCACTGAGAGAACGCGGCAATCATCTGCAGCGAGACCGGTCCAGGATGTGCGGAGTTCATGACTCAGCTCCTGATAACGAGCGGCTTTTGTCGCTTGAGAACGTGTTGCCAGAAGTTGCGATTCCGCCTGATCAACAATGTCGGTCAGACGGAGCAACGTTTGGGCGACTCGTTCCAGCCGACGTTCTGCTTCAACACGACGGGCTTTGAATTTGCTGATCCCTGCAGCTTCCTCAAAGACGAGACGTCGGGTTGCCGGGTTGGCCTGCAAAATCTGATCGACACGGCCCTGTTCGATGATGCTGTAGGCTGCGGTTCCGGCTCCAGTTCCCATGAAGACATCGCGAATGTCCTTCAGGCGAACAGGTGTCCGATTCAGCAGGTACTCCGAGTCGCCGCTCTGGTAAAGACGTCGGCCGATTTGAACTTCGGCACTGTCAACTGGCAGCAGACCTTCAGAGTTATCAAACGTCAGCGTGGCTTCAGCAAATCCACTTCCACGACGGGTTGCGGATCCGTTGAAGATCACATCCGACATGTCCTGTCCACGCAAACTCTTGGCACTCTGGTCACCCAGAATCCATTTAATTGCGTCGACGACGTTGCTTTTTCCGCTTCCGTTCGGTCCCACAACGCACGTAATTCCCGGCGCGAACTCGAACAATGTTCGATCGGCGAAGCTCTTGAAGCCGAACAGTTCAAGGGACTTTAACATGGGACGTGTGACAAACTGAACTTAGAGCAAATCTAAAATGATGCAGCGTTTGAACAGGCGTATGAGTTTGGTTGAGTCACTTCTGGATGTCGAAATAACGATGTGTGAAAAGTGGGCGATCCACTGCTGTCAGTGGATCGCAAAGATTTAAAGCGTTTCCCTAGATCATGCAGCGAATCTGGCACGCGGGATTCAGCTTTTCTCCTATCGAGAAGGCTGCTGCGCGGCCACATGATAGACCGATACGGTCTAGATGTCGTCTTTAATGGTCGGCTTCTTCGGAGTCGCAGGGACGGCGTTTTGGAATTGCGGATTGTCAATCGCATCCTGCGGCGGTTTCTCATTGAAGAGGTTTGGAGCGATACCTTCTCCACCCACCGTGACGCCGGAGGAGATCGATTTTCCGCTGGCTGATTCAGGAGCTTCGCGAGCCATTCTCGGGCGTTCATACACTCGGCCAGGTGTCGGCAGGGTATCAATCGCCAGAAGTCCAGGGAGGTTTCGCTGGTTTTCTGCCTGCACAAGCATCTCGACGATTTCAGCGTAAGTTGCCCCCAGATCGCTGGCTGCTTTAATCACCTCGACCACGCGTGAGGAGACTGTGACTTCACGTGGTTGCTCGCCGGGGGCAATTCGTCTGACGGTCACTGTTTTGTTGTGAGCATTGCCTTGCAGCAGGACTCGTGTGCCGGCTCGCAGAACGAGTGGTGTCTGGAACTCTTGAGTGTCACCGAAGACCACGATCTCTGCTTTCTTAAAGCGAGTCAGGTGGACCAGTGGTTTGCCGGTGGACTCGATCGGATGCAGCGAGAAGTGCCCTGGCATCTGAGCCCCTTTGATCATCGGGTCATTCGGGGCCATTGTAGAAAAGGCACGAAATGCTCCGTATCTGGTTTCAGTGCTTGGCTCATTCATCAACTCACGCAATGCTTCGCCTGCAGATCCGTCAGGCAGGCAAGACAAGGCTGCGAGAGCAAAGACGCGAAAAGCTGGTTCTTTGGCAGCAGCTTCTTTCAATGCAGACACGCCATCTGTGTTGTTCAAGTAAGCGAGCGCCACGCCAGCATGAAATCTCGCTTCAAAGTCGGGAGATTTCAGTGCTTCTTTGAGTGTCGGGATTGCTTCCGGGCCGATGGCTTCGAGCTTCAATGCCGCTTCTTCTGCCGTGGGACCGAACTTGATCTGTTCTGAAAGTTCCTGCAGGCGGATGTGTTTTTCGACCGGCGATTCTGTCAGTGACATCGCCCGGATACACTGCAGATAACGTGGGTAGTTGTCGCGGTATCGATCATGGACAATGAGTTCGATACGGGCATTAGTCTTTGCGTCTGCCAAAGGACGACGAATTCCATGTTCATCGTAATCATAGAATCGCTTCCCAATCCGATCTGACAACTGGCGAGACATACGGACTGTTCGGTATTCGTTTTGAATGGCAATCGTCAGAATTCGGTCGTCGCCGACGTACTTACCGCCGCCAGGAATCCGACCTCGTCGTAGAGATGCTGCAGATGCCGTGGATGGATCGCCGAGTGCGTCAATGAGTACCGGACCGGTCGCGATGACAATGTCTCGTCCTTCATGGACTTCGCCTTGCAAAACGGCCATTTCACGGAGGAAACAAGGCATCAGCCATCCGCCACGCAAACTGGTTGTTTCGCTGCCGTCTGGAAGCGTGATCTCAACATCGATCTTTTCCCCTTTACGAACGATCGGGGGAATGTGGGCAGTCACGACCACCAAAGCAGTATTCGCCGAACTGATAAACTTCTGTGGATCTTTGACTTCGTTGCGGCGCAAGTCGTCCAGAAGCATCGTGCGGAGCTTACTGGCCGGAGGGTCTTCACCCGTGCCGTCGAGTCGATCGACAAGCCCGACCCCTTGGACTTTGATATATCCGTTGTCACCGATCTTGACGTAGTCACCAATGAAGCGGGAGTGCCCGTTCTCGCCGCGAAGTGCAGCGCGAACGTTGGCTTGTCGTGCTTTTTCCTGTGCCTGTTCTTTATCAGTGAACGGGAACAGTTTGAACTCATGACATCCGCTGAACATGGTAATGAACAGGACGCACAGTAGTCCCAGGCATCTTGCCGTCATGTGAAATGTCCAGTTAGAGGCACATCATCCTGATGACGCCGCTACTCAAAAGGGAGGAATTCCGGAAGGGAACTTCTGATAGGAACTTGAGGAGGATCGCAGGAATAGCATGGATTCTGAACTGTCCGCAATAGGGATTTGAGACCGGCACATCGAACTGGTTTTGAACCGGCAAGACAGGCAGAAATCGCCGGGAAGCCCCTGCCGGTTCCCTATGGTTGGAGTGATTCCCTATTGACCCTTTCCGGGGGCCTCCCCTATTTTGCGCGTCCCTTCTTAAACGAAGGCACGGTCTCACTGTGTCCTCTCGCGAATCGTAATAGGTTTCAAATAGCCAGGATGGCTGCTTGTGACCTCCCCCAAGAGTCCTTTCCGTATGAGATGCCTGTCTTTCCGCTGAGCGGGAAACGGCGATCAACTCCGGGACGCTCGAATTTTCACTGTTGATCAGGATCACAGAGATGTGGTGCGAACATTGTCAGACTGACGTGGCGACCGAAGTTTCCGCTGATGGGCAGTCACTACTTTGCACAACGTGCAGGCAGCCGGCCAAGAAAATTGTTGCGCCCAGTCTGCATCCAGAAACAAAATCTGCTCGTGAGTTCTTGGAACGATGGGCACGCGAACAACAAGTTCAACGTCAACAGCGAGGTTCAGATAAACCTGAACCAGTTACTCCAGTCGATACTGCGAAGCCAGCATCAACAGCGGCGTCCGTCATCCCTGCGGATGTTGCTGCGCTGTTAAAAGCCGTTACTGGAAAAGAGTCTTCACTCAGCAGTGCAGAAAAGCCTGTTGAGAAAACAGTGAAAGACATCGTTAAAGATAAAGAGACAGCCAAGGACAGCGTCAAGTCTCTTATTGGAAAGCAAGAAGTTCAGACAACAGAGTTTCGTTCAGAACTTTCCGTCAAGAGTCCTGTTCCAGCACCAGCTCAATCACCTTCTCAAGGATCTGCTGCCTCACAGCAGGAACCAACTCCCCGTAAGCGGAAACGTCGAATCGATTCTCAACACTCCGGCCCGATTCCGAATCACAATGAAACCTCTCGTCGCTCTCACCGACTGGAGCGTGTTTCGGAGACTCAAATGGATCACGAGAGTGCGGAGGCGGCCCAGCAGCCTAAGTCTGCAACTGCTCAGTCAGAGCCGAGGGTGATCAATCGCATTGTCCGTATCGAAGAAGGGCATTCCGTTAACCAGGCTCCTCACTTCAATCCTCAAGTGAATGCCCCGAGACGATCGGCTCTCCCCGGTCGGTCTGAAGCGTTCTGGGGACAATTGATGGCGTATGTCGGCGTCGGCATGCTGACTGTCGGGACCGTGTTTGTTCTCTGGGGGTACTTCGGAGACATCGAACGGTATGCGTCAACAGGCTGGCTGGTGGCGACTGCCGGGCAAATGTTACTGCTGTTAGGAATCGTGACGCTCGTTGGCGGTGGAATGCAGCAGACCACGCATGAGGTCTCTCAGCGGATTGAACATCTCGGCGGGCGAATCATTCGTATTGAGCAATCAACGGACAAGATTCTTAAAGGTCCAGCATACCGCCGCTCCCGGAAAGGGTCTGTTTCTCGCCGTGATCAGGAAGCGGCATAGACCGTATCGGTCTATCATGTGGCCGCGCAGCAGCGTTCTCAATAAGAGAAAGATTGAATGCCGCGTGCCAGTTCACTTCATGATTTCTGGCGGTGCTCAGGTCAGCAGTGGAATACCGACCGCTGTTGATCAGGTGAGAAGATGTCGGAGTGTCATTTCGGAGTGTACCTTCAGCGTGGTTCACGAAGTGACACGGCCTCTTTGCCCCGACGGCACGAGATCAGGAATCGGTCTAAGCGAACGCGAACGACAGGCTGTGATAGTGGCACAGTGCGATGGCGCAAGCATCAGCGACGTCGTTTGGTTCAAGGATATGTGCTAATCCGAGTTCCCTGCGGATTGCTTCCTGAACCTGCTCCTTCGATGCGGTTCCGC
>JBEBTF010000231.1:0-6063 GCA_040393865.1 Planctomicrobium piriforme
TCGGATTGTGGAGACAACTCGGACCGCAAAGTGGTTGAACATAAACATACGTGATACCGATTGTCTGATTGCCGTGGTCTCGAAACGTCTAGGGATTGCCCCATCCGCAATACATTTGAGGAACCCTTTCAAAACGATCTCGCCGTCGCTTGGGTTCCGTATGATCGCAGAGAACACACCCGAATACTTCGTGGCGTATCGTTTCCGTCGGCTGGTCATAATACTCGTATCGCAGGCCTCTTTCCGCGTTTATTGCCCCCCAGCCAGGGGACTTGCACGCGGGACAAGGTGTCGCCAGTCGCTGTGCCAGCTGGCAAGCAAGCTCGGAAATTTCGGACATGCGGGTAGGATTTACGTGTGCACGCATGTCGGTCTCAACCCTGACCAAACCATCAGCAGATCGCGCGAGCGAGCGCTCAAATGCGAGTTCGAGTTCCTCCAGCGTGTCGACACCTTTGAAGACGACATCCCTCGATCTCCTCCGGTTTGGCCGGACGATAAGGGCGTGTGACGGGAATTGCGTTTTTGCGGCAAACTCCTGTAATTCTTCAAAGGAATCTACGGTCTGCTTTAGATAGTTGGTCTTGTCGCACCAGCGGCTCACATGCAAGTGAAAATTCCGTGTCCGGTCGATGAAGTAGAGGATCTCAAATCCTGCAGAGACGAAGGGGATATCAGGGGATGGCCCAAAACGCCCTTCACTCGCAATTCCGAACTCAGCATTCAGCCGGTCCAATCCCCATTCACATTTCCGGCGGGCACAGTGGAACGCACTTCCCTGTCGCTTGACTTCGCCCGAAAACGTACCAAACACATCAGTGTCAAGCAGATACTCGGCCACCGCCGCCCCAAGGATTTCTTGAAATCCAGGGGCGACTGCGATGGACTTCGCGTGTTTGGTCGTCATTACAACGCATTTGCCAAAATACGGAGACGGCTTTATTAGCATGTAACCTCCCATTTAAAGTCGCGTTGAAGCAAGTGGGCTTGATTGTCAGATGGGTCGATGCAGACCAGCGTGACCCAACCATTACCGAAAAGTTTCTTCAGGACATCCTGCGTCTGAATAATCCGATCCAGCATCGCGCGAGGTGCATGTACGACGGTCAGCAATCGCAGGGGTTCGTGGTATGGCTCGCCGTCGGCTGCAAAGACCGATTGCAGTGGAAGCCCATGCATCAGATCACTGGCGTTCCCCTGCATCACCCCAAGCTTTCCTGTGACATTTTGCGTGACCTTGCTTCCACTACCGTAGGCAACGTTGTCCAGCGTCGAGAACAGATACTGGCTGTTGATCCATTGCGCTACCACCATTGGTGCAGTCAGGATGGTGGTCAGGAACTTGCCAGTCGGGTCAGTCTTCCAGTCATAGGAATGGAGAAAGCAGCGACCTTCCAGATTGACAGATTTCGTCAGTTCCCGTGGCCCGACGATGAATGCGGCGTTTCGGGCCAGGCCCCATTCTGGCCGCACTTCCGCCCAATCACTGCTCCGCCGCTCAGTTTCCTGAATGGCCCTGTCGTCCTGCAACATGCGCAGGCCGAAGGTCGCCGTCCGGGTTTTCGCATTCTCGATTCTTGCCTTGGAAAGATCTGCTCGCAGGTTGTTCAGCATCTCTTGCTGCTGCTCTGACACACCGCGCGGCTGGTATACTTCGACATGATCCGTGGTCGTATCGTGTTCAGCAGCTACGAACAGTGTCTCTGCCGAAATTGTGAAGTCCCTTTCGGCCAATATGGCGCGCACCGCCGAGCTGTTCAGAATGGCTGCAAGAATCTGAGCGTTTCCGCCGCCGTGATTCCCACCGCAGGCACCGCATTCCAGAGCAGACGCGTAGGCGTTGTTGCTCGTGCTGCTGCCATGTCCGCAGAGAACCACCAACGGTGCCAGGTTTTCGGTCAGCCCCATCATCCGCAGCGCGGATTCTGCGTAGTTGACCTGCTCGGAAAGTCCAATATTTTGCAGCGAAGGCGCCGTCAGGACCGGCGGCATGACCATCGCTCGGGTCGTTTCCGCCCATCCAGAGCTGAGCGACGGCGCAAATGTCCGTGCCAGCATCCGCAATCCCAACCAAGGCCCCAACATCTCGACGAGCGCGAAGGGTGTCGCAAAGTTGTACTTCAGCCATTGGTAGAAGGATTTTGGCATTCGCAGAAGCGACCGTCCCTGATCATGACGCCGGATACAGGAATCATCCGGATCTACCGCATGGTCGCAGACCAGATGTCGCGGTTTGAGCAAGACCGGACACGAATCATGCGGTTGGTCGTCGTCGAGCCCCTTCACCTGGACAGGCACGCCGAAGAATCCGGCAAACCCAAGGGTTTCATAGTTCCCCTGCGCTTCTAACGCCCGCCGGAACGGCTCGGATCGCACGTCGATGCAGAATACGAGCTGGGCATCGGGCCGGGACGAATGAGGTGACGCGACAGCAGTTACCTCCGTCAGCAATTCGTCGAGGAGAGCCTTGCGGAACTGTGCTTCCCTGACAGGCAGTTCAGATAGGAATTTCGGCTTCGGCGTACCGAGCGATTCTGAAAGACAAGCTTCTGGCCACAGCAGGCGAGTCAGAACCAATCGCACTGCAACATAGTCCACCAACGTCGCCGGTCGTCTGGCATGTTCTGCGGGACTTTGCCAGTTTTCTTTCCATTTCACGTAACCTGACCAGCCCGGCAAGGCCGCAAGTGTCTGCCGAATAAACTCCTCTTTCTGGTCCTCGATAATCTCCATCTGGTCAAGACATTCGGTAATCGCATCTTCGGGTGTATCCGGCAGCGACGCCAGCACGATGTCGTCAGCGTGAGACCGATTCAGCCGTGCGTCGTAGCGTGCCAGGCCAGCAAACGCCTGGTACAGACCACCTTCGCGTCCCGGCATCGGGATCGTCGCCTGACCTTCGTCAAAGTAGGCCGAACACCATTTGATTAACTCTCGATTGACCGCTTCACGACCGATCTCGGCCTCGCTGCTCACCGCGCGTTGCCGTTCCGCTTCGAGTATTGCCTGTTCGAAAGGCAGATATTCCAGCCCCTGTAATGGGTTGACGGCGATGAAAGTCTTGAGCGGCCAGACGGGAGCCACAATATTTGCGGCGTTTGCAATCAGTTCTTTGATTGAGCTGGTTTCCTGGGGGGTGACAGAAAGCGTTCGCTTTGGGGGCATGGCAACAACGTTCATCGACTCTCCTTTCAGGATTGGTATGCGGATCGGGATGCAGTGACGGTCTGTGGGTGCGGCTGGCTGGCGTTAAGCCCTGCCATGTACAGCCGCTTCCAACTGGTTCGGGACTGAAATCTGGCTGGAAGGTTGAGGATCAGGGCCATCCACAACAAGAAGATCGCGGCAAAACCTGCGAAGTACACCGCATCCATCGGCTGCGGTTGCAGGGCGTGAAGCGAACCGAGGGCGGTTTCAACAAGGCGAATGCTGAGGCCGTACATCCCCCCTGCTACAGCCCCAACCAGGAAGGTGCTGAGCACGCGAGAGGCCACCAGCGGTTTGCCAAGTAAACCCACAGCCAGTTGCGTAGCGGCCATAAAAGCCAGAGCAATCATCAGGCAAGAGGTATCGGCGACGTCGAGGTTCGTCCCGCTTGTTAGGGTGAACGTGAAGGCTCCACAAAGACCCGCCAGGCAGGCGAACAGAATTCGAGCCGGCGAGAGTACCGTAGTGATACTGGCACGCTTTTCCTGCACGACCGACCCCGCGTTCAGGAAGAGATAGGCCTTAAAGAGACCGTGCCAGCAGAAGTGCGAGATGGCCGGTGCGAACAACCCCATCCCACATTGCATGAGCATGAATCCCATCTGTCCCATCGTGGAACAAGCCAGCATTCGCTTGATGTCAGTCTGGAGCAACTTCCAAAAGGTACCGACCAGTGCCGTAACGAGGCCGGCCAGGAATAACCCGTGCAGCAGTACAGACTGTGTCGCAAAGAGCGGCGCGAAGCGAACGAGGAGGAAACCGCCCCCATTCACAAGCCCGGCGTGCATCAAGGCAGAGACAGGCGTTGGAGAGTTCAGCGAGGAAGTCAGCCAGCGATGAAAAGGCCAGGCGGCGGATTGGGTCAGTGCAGCAATCGCAATCAGCAGCAGAGCAGCCGTATGCATCGTTGTCGATTCACTGCTCGCCTGAACGATACTGCCGATGGAAGCGGTGCCTGCATTTTGGGCCAGCAGCCAGAACCCCATCCCCAGCACCACGAAGCCAAAGCCGAATGTCTTGAGGGCGAGCAGGCCTGAATTTCGGGCAGCACGCCACTGATCCTTGTGAATCATCAGCCTGACCAGCAGCAAATTGCTCATTGCCCAACCTGTAAGAAGCACCAGGAGATGGTCAGCAAAGACCATCGTCATTGCTCCGACGGCAAGCAGCAGGACAGAGCGGCGATGCAGGCGCTGGTTCTTGTCACCAGCCAGATACCGATTCGAATAAGCAACCACGTTGACGACGACGAACAAGATCAAACTCGCCATCACCCAGGACAGGCTGTCAGGCCGAAAGAGGCCGAAATCATCAAACCGAAACAAGGGCATCGGAACTCCTTTCTGGATCACGTTGCGTTTTCATAACAATCGTGATTGACAGTTTAGGGACAGCAGAATAATTTGTAAAATTTATCAAACAAATACAATCGATGATCTTTTCGAATAGGTCGCAACATGCCGTTCATTATCGACACCGTCCAACTCAAGAGCTTTATCGCGATCGTCGAAACCGGGACGTTTGGACAGGCCGCCGAGACGGTCAACCGGACGCAATCCGCTCTGAGCCTGCAAATCAAAAAGCTGGAGGAGCAGCTTGGCTGCGAGCTATTCGACCGAACGAACCGCAGGGTGACACTGACGCCGCAAGGGGAGATTTTCCTCGGCTACGCCAAGCGAATGATCCAACTTCAGTGGGAAGCATTCAGTCGCCTTCGGGAGCCGGATGTGGAAGGCGAGATTCGTTTCGGAACGCCAGAGGATTTCGCGACGCACTATCTTCCGGATGTCCTCGCGAGCTTCAGGCAGCACCATCCGCGTGTGCAGTTGAATGTCGATTGCGACCTGACACTCAACCTGATCGACGGCTTCCATCGCGGGAAGTACGACGTCATTCTCGTGAAGCGAGATCCCCAGCAAGTCAAGGGGGGAACAAAGGTCTGGCGGGAACCTTTGGTCTGGGCAGCGGCTGACGGCTACCAACTTGAACCGAGGTTGTCACTCGTGCTCTCGCCACAGCCCTGCATTTATCGAGCAAGGGCACTGGCAGCACTCGACCGGGCGAAACGTAGCTGGCACATCAGCTACACCAGCCCAAGCTTGGCGGGAACCCTCGCTGCGGTCAAAGCGGGCCTTGGCATCACCGTCTTGCCAGCGCACATGATCCCCGCCGGTGTTCACCCGATTCGCAAAGAAATCAAGCTGCCTCATTTGGCAGACTCGGAAGTGGCACTGATGAGGAAGGACGAGCTTTCGAAAGTCGCAGAGATTTTTGCCGACCACGTTGTTCAGAGCCTGGAGAACATCAAAACATAGCGATTAAAAGGTTCCCTTCCCGCAAACCTGCCGACGTAATTGAACCTAAGTAAACGCCGAAAATAGACACCAAAACGGATCATCACATATCGGGGTGACAAAACACCGTTAGAACTTTTTGCCGAGAAATGGCCGCCTGACCAAGAATGAATTGACGGCACTCCATTATCAACACAGAGATTCAGTGTTCGCGAATTATCGGCCGATTGCGGGCTCCGCAAGTCGCGGCTTACCCATCGACGTTTACATCCGATGAGCTCGCTTTCGTCATCGATTCGCGCTGTACCATCTTCAAATTCCAGATACTCACAATCAGACCGCAAACCGCGATGAAGGTGAAGGACAGCAGATACGGCTCGATATAGGAGATCATGTGAGCGGTGCCTCTGGTAGTCACCTGCACATAGTACTTTTCATTTGAAATGGGCTTGTAGCCGCGAAGCACGACCTCTTCCCACATTGGCCTCTTAAGAATTTTTGTACCATCCGAGAGTGCGGTTTCTCGATTGGCGAGATCAGATAATTGCCGATACTCCTCACC
>JBEBTF010000232.1:0-6021 GCA_040393865.1 Planctomicrobium piriforme
TCCGCCCCGCTGTGAATAGAACGGCGAGTCGTCCGACGTGATCCGGCAGCTGCATCCCGCAGCTTCCTCCACGAAAGAGCATGCTTCGCAAACCCAATCCACTTCGAAACCTGATCCTTATTGAGCCATTGGTCCTGTTCTGCCAACCACGGAAGAGCCAGGGCCGACTTGCCATCCACTCGCAGCTTGCAAACTGCATTATAAAGTTCGTCGACGTCGATTTGAGCCAACTCAGCCGGCGTTTGGATGCCGCTTAGCACGATGACCTGTGAATCGCGCCCTGTGAGATTTGGAACACAACACAGCAGGCGACCTTCCGCTTGCCATTGCCGCAGCGTCGCAGTGGAAATTTGCAGGCTGTCGAGCGGGATTTCCAACAGTTCCGGTTCCAGTTCAATCAGATCACAGATGTCCCGAACACCGATCGTGCTCAAGCGTCTGACCATTTGAGAACCGAGTGACGGAATCAAATTAACAGGGCTTGTGATCTGAAGCCAATACGGTAAATCCGGCTGAAGTCGCTTCACTTCCAGTGGGGATTCGTTTGTGGCGACTTCTTCCGTCGTCACTGTTTCCACGATGGGGGATTCAGCTGGCACTTCAGCTACTGCAACTTCTACCACTTCTGTAGCCGCAACCGGGGTCGTTTTCGCTTCCGCAGAGTTGATCGGTGCAAGTACAAAACCTGCAACGGCATGCGAAAAGGATGTCTTGCTTTCGCGGGGCGGACGCGGAGAACCTGGGAATCCAATCACCTGAACCTGATATTCATCCAGCAGTTCGAGCAGATGTTCCTGACAGGTCAGGAAGAGAATCTGATGGTAGCGAGCGGCGTCGATCAACACTTCAACGGCGGCCCGGCAACGTCGTTCGTCACTGTCGATCAGCACATCATCGAGTACCAGCGGGATCGCGTGGCCCAGTCGATGAAACTCACGGACAAGTGCCAATCGGAAACAAAGAGACGCCTGTTCCAATGTCCCACGACTCAGAGCGGACGCACCAAGTTCACCCCCTGTTGCCGGAATGACTTTCAATTCGGAATCACGTGGATCAAACCGAATTGCAGTGGAACTACCTGAAGTCATCTTGTTCAGAAGCGCCGATGCTTCCTGAATGACCGGAGGGACGATGTCGACATGCAGAGCAGACTGAGTTCTTTCAAGAATCGATTCCGTTAACTTGAAGTGATGCCATTGCGAATGACCATCACGGAGTTCCTGCTGAACCAAATTCAGTTCATGCCTCAGATTTTGCAATGTTCGATCATAAGTGATGTCAGGAGGAGTCTGCTGCAGATGAGCAAATTCCTGTTCGGCACTGCGAATCAAGGAGAGCGTGTCCAACCAGCGAGTCCGCAGTTCCGCGTGCTGATTTTTCAGCGATTGCTCGCGCGCCGCGTCTTCCGGTTTGGCGTCTGACGTGACGACGATTCTGGTATGAGAAATGACTTTCGGGATGACGATGAACTCTGGATCTTCCGCAGGAAGCCGTACTGCTTGTTCATGACCTTCACAACGACACCAGGCAGAATCGTGAGGGGATCGATGACGTAGGCGTTCTGCTGTCGTCGGGATGCGTTCCAGCAGTTCCTCGCGACGAATGCGCAGCCGTCGAATTTGCCGCGTCAGTTCCATTTCGCAGCCGTCGACGCCGACACGTTCCGTTTCGAGCATCCACTGTCGTTGTGCGGATTGCTGTCGACTCAGTTCCTGACAAAGTACCCAGAGTTGTGACTGCAGTTCCTGGGCGGATTCTTTGAGTGAATCTGAGTGAGACCCGCACAGGCATTCAGATGCAGTACGGAGTCGTTCTGCCAGTTCGGTCAACTTGGTGGTCTGTTGCTCAATTGCGGCCAGCGCAAGTCGTTGACGTTCAAATGTGATTTCAGCGTCAGGTGTTTCGGAACCAGCAAATTCGGCTTTCGTGACCGACAGATTCATTCGAGAACCGGCAAGATCACGAAGCACCTGCTGGGCATTGGCGATCTCGCGGTCGATCTCCGAAATCTCAGTCTTCCAGGCCGCCGTCGGGGCTGGAACGGACTCCTCGACCGTTTCTTGTTCTTCAACAGTGAACTCGCGGGTGCTCCAAAGGCGAGTTTGAACCTCCGTCAAATCAGACTCAATTGCCCCCTGTTCCTGGGCCAGCCAAATCGCCTCTTTCCGGAGTGTCTCCAGTCGGGATTGGAGTTGAGAAATCGCATTCCGCCAACTTTGAATCGTATTCGCCTGGGCTTTACGAGTCTTATCAATTGCCGCCTTTAACTCCTTGCGGCGCTGTTCCAGTTGAGCCAATTCTCCGTGCGGGGCAATCGATTGAAACAGTGTGTCTCGTTGAGTTTTGAGTTGCTGAAATCGCGGTGTAATCCAGTTTGCATTGACCTGATGAGATTGTAGTTCCACACCGTACCGCTGCGCGATGTTGACCTGCCCCTTGAAGTTCACCGCGTCATAACCACTGACCATGAACAGAGTGCGAATCGCCTGTTCATCGAGATTCCGGATCGTCTCGCGGAGTTGTGCGACGTCGCTTGCGGAACCTCGCTGTTGCGAAATCGCGAGCGTATCTGAACCATCGTTACGGGCATGTCGAATCACTTCGAACTGCCCGTGATTGTTCTGAACGACAAGGCTTCCACCAGGTGTCCCCTCTTTCAGTGGGGGAAGAAGGCGAAGCCGCCGAGAGTGATCGAACCCGCATAACACGCCGCGCAGGAATTCAAGCACTGTCGTCTTTCCAGCGCCATTATTCCCATACAACACCGTGAGCCCCGCTCCGAGGGGACTCAATCGGGTATCGGCCAGAGTGCCGAATCCTTCGACATGGATTTGTTGAATCTGCATGAATCACTCTCAGGAGCAATGCGACAAGGAAAGGAAATGCCCGCCGGTTCGTCGATATGGTGGAGCTTTTCAGTCCTGATTCGTTGTGTATTCCGCTCCAGGGTGAAGCAATGACTGCGCCAGTCGCGTCCTGATTCGATGTGGCTGGATGATGGCATCATGATGAGGAAGGTCATGACCTGGGATCACACCGGTTCCAAAAACGGCTGCCATTTCCTCTGGCGTCAGCTCGTTCTGAATTCTCTGGGCCAAAGCAAACGCATCAGATTGCTTCTGCCAGAATTCCACTTGAGACGTCGAAGGATTCAGGTCGATCTTCCAGTTCCAGAGTCGTTTTTCGGTTCTGACGAGATTACGAACACTTTGAAGCAGGTCACTGCAAAACCGGTCGTTAATCAGAGAGGGCCAGAGTGGACCTTTCCCAGTTAATGTCCAGCTCACAAGTTGAAGGTCTGCTGTTTGCCGCCGGGACAACTCATCGAGTCGTCGTTCCATTTCCCGCAACAACTCGACTCTGGAAGTGTCCGCGTGAAGTTCAATCGTCGAAGTGGTCCATTCGACGGTCGCGGTGGCCAGTCGTTCTGAAACAGGTTCGGCAATCAGTCCAAGTTGAGTGAGCCACATCCCGCAGGAGGATTGATCTTCCGGACCATCATTCTGAATCGGCATCGCTCGATGACGTGCGGCCAGCTCGCCATTGTAGATGTATTCGACACCCATCCCATCAGTAGAATGCTGGATTCCAATAACCAGATGTTTGGCTTGATTTCGCGGAATCGGCTGCCCGTTTTCCGGCCAGATAATCACCAGTTCTGCCCCGGATCGCAGCGACGAAAGGAACAATTCCTCTCCCGGATGAATCCGATGAACAACAGATTGAGTGGCCCAGTCGGGAAGAGATTCGTCTGCAGCCGATGCCCAGGCGATCTGAATATTTTCTTTCGCGAGACGTCGAAACTGTTCGAAAAGGAAACAGCTCAGACGTGGCTCTTCGTCAAAATGTGCGAGCGTTCCTGTTAACAGCAGGAGATCAACTGAAGACGAAAGGGCCTGCTGGAAGACTTTCAGCGCAGAACGTTCACGTGCCTGATTGAAGATTTCTCGGAGATCGGCCGGAAGAACTCCGGCGGGTTCAAGCGGTTGATGCTGAAAAAAGTCTGCCGCTTGAAGAACGCGTATTGCGCTCCTCATGGTTATCGCCTCCTTGCTGCCGTACGAGCACCCCTCTATCCCAGAGAGAATAAATCTCGCAGACAATCAGTCCTTTGAATCAGTCATTGACAACTGCATTTGGCGAACGGTCAATGCAATAGGAATTCGCCAAAATCCCCCGTCTTCCAAACGGTTCGGCAAAAATTACCAGAGTTCCCCGGTTCAAACAAGACGAATCTCAGGAAGGTCTGTCCAAGTTGTGATGAGCATGATACTTGGAGTTGTGTCCCCATTTTGTTCATGACACACTGCGTATGAAGCTGAATCAAAATGAGATGACCGCACTCGAATGGTGTGAACCAGAACAAGGTACTGCGGACGCCAGTTTGCCAATTGCCCAGGGGAGAAACTTCAAAATGGATCTGGTGAATTCCCTCTGGAATCTGATGGCAGCATTCGGTGTATTCGCTTGGGTATTGCTGACCACCTTACTTCCCTGGCTACCACTGTTCGCCTGGATTGCGTTTTGGCTATTTGCTGTGAATTGGAAGGAACTGTATCCGACACTTGCCCGAGGGGGGGCGATCGGTGTTGTGCTGATCGCACTACTGACAGTGTTCGTTTGGGGGACTCTTTCTCCACCTGCGGCAGGTCACCACTATCTTCTGGGACTGCATGTGACCAACCTCATCGGAAAACTGGTGTACGTATCAGGTCTGTTAATCATCGCAATGCTCTGCGGTTCCGTTCAATTAGGAAGTCGCCGCCAATAGAGACGCCTCCTTTGGCGAGCAGCCTCGCCGAACTCAACATCAAAGCTCTCTGAAATGCATCGGCGACAGGGCCGAAAAATTCTGTAATCGCCTTTCCTTTTCTGTGAAAGGTTCGGATCGGGAAGAACGTATTTCAGGTCTGTGAATCAGTCGCGGAGCAAATTGCTCTGACTGCCGCGCAACATGCCGCGAACTGATTGAAGTCCCTGCAATTGACGTTCTACGTTCTGGAGATTTGATGTCCGTCGCAAAACCCAACGGAACAAAAATTCTTCTTCCCCGATCCGGTCCGGACCAGTTCTGGAAGATTATTCACGATTACTTCGCTGGTGATGACAGTCGAAAGTGGAAGTACCTGGCAATGCTCGCATTACGCGAGAATGCCGGGTGGCCTCTGGACCGGATCGGGGCGGTGTTCGGGCACCCCAAGGGGCATGTCACTCGATGCCTCGCCCGTATTAAAAATGAACTTCGGGACGAGTTTCAGGCATCACCTGAATTCTTGAATCTTGACGAAGAACTGATGTGGGAAGACTCCGAGATCACAGCGGTGAACGACGAGAATCCTGTACTTCTTTTCTCTGAAGAGGAATCACGCGACCTCGAACCGGCCTGTTAACGGTTCGGTGGCCTGCCGCTCGTCCCGCAATTCTTTCCTCTCCATTCCCCTCTCCCCCACTGCTGATGTTCGCATCCATCTCTGTCAGGAGCGGTCTGCTCCTCTCAGTGGGGGAGAGGGATAAGCCGCTTTCTTACTTCGAGGCGTTCATCATGCAATTGAAAAAACTCAACGTCTCTCTTCTAAAACCGGCCCCTTACAACCCCCGATTGACGCTGAAGCCGGGGGATTCTGCCTGGAAGAAGCTCGAACGTTCGCTCAAAGAGTTTGATGTCGTTCAACCTATCGTCTGGAACGAGCGAACCGGTCACATCGTTTCCGGGCATCAACGTCTCGCCGTGTTAATGCATCGCGGAACGACCGAGGTAGATTGCGTTGTAGTCGATCTGCCACTTGAAAAAGAAAAAGCGTTGAATGTCACGCTTAACAATTCCGCCGTTGCAAGTGACTGGGACCCGGATCGGTTACTCGATTTGGTTTCAGAACTGCAGGCTCTTCCCGACTTTGACGCCACGCTGACCGGATTCGATGAACAACAGCTCAACGACCTGTTACTGACCCCCGCCACGGACGAAGAACGGGATGAACATATCGAAGAGGGAGACTCATCTCTACGACAAGTCACTCTTGA
>JBEBTF010000233.1:0-6021 GCA_040393865.1 Planctomicrobium piriforme
CATCCCCCAGAGAAAACAGTCACCACCAAAAACGGAGTGTGAATAATCAGGGATAATGCGGTCGCCACAACCACACCAACGAACACATGCAAGGCGTTGCATATCACACCCCATTGATTGAACCGCACACGACGGTGTGATGGCACACACCAGTGACCATGCATCAGGAAGCACAGACCAGCATCACGACGAGCTGTCATCAGCGCAGAGGTGATTCAGAACAAAGCCGGTTTAGAGATCTCGACCGGTTGCGAACAGTTCGCGAATGAGAGCGTACCGAACTAAACGACACCTGGACTAGAACGTTCCAAAGCAGCGAGCGTTTCTCGAAAATCAGCTGGAGGGTCCGCAACACATTCCAGCCAGCCACCGGTAATAGGGTGAGCAAATTCCAGACGCAATGCATGCAATGCATGACGGCGAATCGGCAGCCCTGTCTCAACTTCGCGCGACGCTTCAGGATCGAGATCCGCATAGAACGGTTTGAATCGCCCCTGAGTTTCGTAGAACTCGTCACCCACTAATGGATGTCCGATTGCAGCGAAGTGAACCCTAATCTGATGGTTTCTTCCTGTCCGAGGCTTGGCGAGCACCAAGGTGTGATTCGCAAATCGCCGCACGACTTCGTAGTTCGTCTTGGCTGCCTTACGATCACGCGCATCCGCGCGACACGACATCAAAACATGTCGACCAGTATTCGCTCGACCAATCGCGAAATCAATTGAACCTCGATCCTGTTTCACCACACCTTCAACAAGCGCGAGGTACGTCTTCCCCACTCGGGAGGCCTCAAACGCTGCCGAAAGAGTGGCATGAGCCTGATGAGTTAACGCGATGGCAATCGCACCGCTTGTCTGTCGATCCAGCCGATGCACCATCCCAGGGCGGAGCAACCCTCGAATTGGTCCTCGCTGATCCAGATGATACTGCAGCGCATTCGACAAGGTCCCTGACTGATCTTCGCCAACGGGATGCACGATGATCCCGGCAGGCTTATTCACAACCATGATCCAGGGATCTTCAAACAGAACATTCAGGTCCTGCTCTGAATGCTCAATCATTTTGTCTGGAGGCTCGATCAGCCGGACCCGAACTTCCTGATTACAGAACACCCGGTCAGACTGTTCTGCAAACGCGTGATTGATTGTCACCCCCTGCGCTCGCACGATGCGTTGAATGCGCCATGGCGTGTAGTTTCGCAGATGCTTTACCAGAAACGAGTCGATGCGCACCCCATTGAGTTCTCTTTCCACGATGAACTCAAAGACCGGAGGCGACATGGAACACGACAATCTGCAAGACGAAACGAGGGATCTCAAAAAGAGCTCAGGGACAAGAACTCAAGTGCCAACCTGATCACAGGCACAGTTTAACAGGTCAGGTTCTCTACTTAACAGCAACACGACTGTTCGCAAAACGCAATTCATGCAGTCCAGTACCAACTGAATAATTCAAAATCCATTCAGTTTCGCGGACCACACGAATAGAGTTGTCGAGTGGGATTCTCCCCTAAGAATAGTTCACATGAGTTACCTGAAAATTTTCTTCCTGCAAGCCATTGCTCACGAAAATTGTCACACCGTGTATCCCACATAAAAAATCTTCAAAAGCGCCATCTTTGTTGCTATTTGGACACCGCGTATACTCATGGAGAAGCAAGATGAATTCGTTCAAATCAGAACTCAGCACCTGACCGTCCCAAAACCGATAAACAACTACACATTGAATCAACACGTTAATCAGCAAAGTTCTCAAAGTATTTATTCTCAAAAGGATTAACGTGTCCCGTCGATTTCTGCTCGTTCCAGAATTCGCAAATTGAAATTTTGCTGAATCAGTCTAAACCAGTTAGAGATCAGAGCTACCAAGTCGCGATTGACAATGTATTGAACAGGGGAAGGCAATTTCCAATGCCCACCAATTCCGTTCGCCCAAGTATCGCTGAAACAGCATATCGCTTCTTTGATCGCGCTGTTCATCCAGAGATGTTCAGTCCAGCAATCGTCGGGCGAATCCGTTCATCTCAATATGGCCTTGTTCTCGGAATCTGCGAGGGGGGCCACTACTTGCAGTTTACCTGCAACGGCCAGTCAATGACTGAGGTGACCGGCCCGGAAAGCGAAGTCCTTTCCTCGTACGGACTACAGCAGACATATTTTTTCAATGAAGCCGAAGAGCTTGTGCTCGAAGCAGAGAAGAACTTCAAGTACAACTTTGCTGGCCAGACAGAAATCCTCGATTTCTCCGTCTTCACCAGAGTTCAAATGGAGTTGGAGTATGAAGCTTCGAAGGCCTTCATTTCTCACCAGTTTCCAGCGAAGAATCGATTGCAGCCTGGCCCGTTGAGCCTTGCTCAGATCGATGGCGGTGAAAACTCGATCAGCGTCAGTATCTTCCACACGTTCCCGGACGATCTTGTCGTCCTGAGAACCCAATCGCTGTTCGAGTTCCCTACGGTGAAGCCTGAAAAATAGTCAGCAACGGTATCATCCGTGCTTGTATTAATCTCTGTATTAGTCGCAAAACAACAGTGACCACCAACCCCGGTGAAACAGCGACACACAACCGTCGCATCACTGGGCCCAAGTCAATCTCTGCACGAGAAAAGGTCAACATTCGTTCCGACTGCCGGAATTCGATTTGAAAATCGATGCAAACCCGGCCCGGAACCTGTTGTCTGACTGCCGATCCGATATGATCAGTGGACCATGATTTGAATGGCCACTGATTATGGCGGATCGGCATTTTCGTTTGATCCGCCACATGCTCTGGTTCGCGGGTCGAATTGATGAACACAACTGTAGTTGAAGACGCTGTTGATCTAGTCTCCAAACTGGTCGACCTTCTGGGTCCGGGTGCAGTTCTTTCCGCGGCATCCGAACGATTGGTCTATGAGTGCGACGGTTACATCATCGAAAAAACGATGCCAGACATCGTGGTGTTTCCGCAAACAACACAAGACGTCGTCGAAATCGTCAAACTCTGCAACCAATTTGACGTTCCGTTTGTCCCTCGTGGAGCAGGAACGAGCCTCGCTGGGGGAACACTCCCCGTCGGTGGCGGAGTCATGGTGTGCCTGACTCGCATGAAGGCGATCGAAGAAATCAACCTGCGAGACCGGTACGCGGTTGTTCAGCCTGGCGCGGTGAATGTTCACCTGACTCAAAAGCTCAAAGGGACCGGGTTCCATTTTGCTCCTGACCCCAGCTCTCAGGGAGCTTGCACCATCGGGGGCAACGTTGCGACGAACGCCGGGGGACCGCATACGCTGAAGTACGGCGTCACCGTCAATCACATTCTGGGAGCCGAGATTGTGCTTCCGAATGGAACTGTCGCGACATTGGGTGGCCCAACTCAGGAGCACTCTGGCTTTGACCTCACTGGACTCTTTGTTGGAAGCGAAGGAACTTTTGGAATCTGCACCAGAGTCTGGGTCCGCCTGACACCAGATCCGGTTGCGTTCCGTACCATGCTCGGTGTGTTCCCCACGGTAACGCAGGCGACTGAGGCCATCAGTGGAATCATTGCAGCAGGCATCATCCCCGCCGCTCTGGAAATGATGGATCAGGGAATCATCGGCGCCGTTGAACAGGCGTTCCACTTCGGATTCCCATTGGATGCCGGCGCCATCCTGCTGATCGAAGTCGATGGACTCGAAGCAGGCATTGACCTTGAAGCAGCACGCATTTCTGAAATCTGCTTCGCTCACGGGGCTCGAGAAGTGAGACGGGCACAGTCCACTCAAGAACGAATGGCATTGTGGAAGTGCAGAAAACAGGCCTTCGGAGCCATCGGGCGACTCGCACCGAGCTTCTGCACTCAGGACGGCGTTGTCCCTCGCACCAAGCTCCCAGACATTCTCGCGTTCATTCAAGAGACCGAGAAACGATACGACTTGCGCATCGTGAACGTGTTTCACGCTGGCGACGGAAACATTCACCCGATTCTGCTATTTGATGAGCGCGACCCAGAACAAACTCAGCGGGTGATTCATGCAGGAGATGACATCCTGACAAAATGCATCGAACTCGGAGGAAGTGTCACCGGCGAGCATGGAATCGGGGTCGAGAAGATCAGCTTCATGGACAAGCTGTTCACCAACACCGATCTCGAAGTCATGGCCGACGTTCGATCCGTTTTCAATCCGGATGGACGATGCAGCCCTCAAAAGCTGCTGCCAACGTCAGCCGGATGCGCGAACGAACATATCCATCGAGCCAAACCTGGACGACGTGCCTCAATGTAGCTACGAAGTCAGCCCCGAGATTCCGAAGGCGAAACGATTGGGCTCCCTTTGCGGGGTCCACATGCCATACCGAACCGGGTTAGAATCCGAAATGAACCCCAACCCGTGCATGGTGATGGGGGTGATGCCGGTGGTAATAGTGACGGTGTGGCGGTCCGTACCAACCGCCCACAACCAGCGGTGCCGGTTCGTAGATAACTGTCGGACTCTCTTTCACCACGACCACATTTGAAGGTTCAACCGCAGGAATCTGTCTGGCTGTTTGAGCCGAAACAATCACCCGATCGCTGACACCATTGGATTTCAGGGTGATCACGGAATCTGTACTGAGATCGAATCGTCCGCCGCGAGTCTGGATCATGTTGATGATCACATCATCACTCACGCCAGACTGGGCCAGCCGAATCAGGTCAAAGTTCGTCAGAGCATTTTGTTGTGCGGTATGTTGAGCCTGAGCAATCGCGTTGTTCCGTTGAGCAACCGCCACATCCCGCTCGACTCGGGCATCTTCAGCATCGCCGATGACAGTTCCTGCCATAGCGCCTGTGATCCCGCCGATCAACGCACCGGCTCCAGCGTTTCCACTGTGCGATCCCAAAGCAGCACCTGCAATGGTTCCGATTGCGGTTCCCGCCAAAGCGCCGGATTGTGCATGATTCATGTTTGCACAACCATTGAAACACAGAAGTGCAGCGACTGCCGCCACTGAGATCCCAGTGGTCACAAATCCAGAAACGATTGGCGTCATCATCCTGTCACTCCTGCCGTCCGGTGCGTTCCCGCCGCCCCAGAACATCCATGGCATTCAAAGTCTGCCCGCGCATTGAACCCAACTTTTAGTCGAATTCAGGATCTTTGGCATAGAGCAAATCCCCTTTGCAGCACTTCACCCGTGCATCGTTCCTGTCAGGAAAACGACGTGTTCCGCCTTGAATACGCGGAAGTGTGCTCGCATTATGGAATCCGCCACCAACTCCCCTCGCACCACGGCAATGACCGAGAACACGTTTTCCATATTTAACGAAAGTCTTAATCGGCTCGTTAACGGTATTCACAGCAGCGAACGTCATTGTTACGCCCAAAATCGGAAGTTCGCACACGTCGGAACACCTTCCTGGACACCCCAAACCTCCCATTTCTGGAACCATTTTAGAAAAGGAAAGCCTCTATGCTCCCAGAAGAACCCAAAGTGGCTCAATCTGCGGTTCCAGGCATCGCGATTTGTAGCCTCTTCGCAGTCGGAGGAATTTCGACACTCTTATCAATGGCTGGGTTCCTTTGCGGAGTAACGATCGCAGGGACCAAAATGAATGGCGAGTCTGCAGGCCATCTACTCACCGGGTCCGCATTGATGATGGCAATCGCTGCTGCGAGTTTTGCCTGGCTGATCCACTTCTGCTTTCGAAAGCATTGAAAGCAGGGGAATTCAAAAGAGCGTCCCGAACTCAGCTATGTCGGGGCCACAAACAGATTCTAGCCAAGAACACGTCCAGAAACACAACAACCCAGCCGAAGCTGGGTTGCAGATATTTGCTGTGTTAAGTGCCGAAGGTGGGAATCGAACCCACACGAGGAATTACCCTCACTGGATTTTGAATCCAGCGCGTCTGCCGATTCCGCCACTTCGGCAATTCTCCTAACGAATTGCAATGTAATCACTTAACGCAATGAACACTGCAACCCCGACGCCCGGAATCGGAAAACATGAGCGTCGTATTCTGCGAAGTATTGCGAACAAACGAACCGCCTGCAAGCGCGTCGCTCATCAAAATTCA
>JBEBTF010000234.1:0-6017 GCA_040393865.1 Planctomicrobium piriforme
AGATCGCAGACACTGCCAGCGAGTGTCTATTTCTTCATGACTCCGTGCAGCATTGCTGCAAGCCCGGACTCGACAACGTTGTTTTGCCGCGCACTGACAGGAATCGATTCGTCATCCTGAGCCAGAAAAGCAAAAACAATCTCAGCTTCAGCGACGAGTTCGTCTCCACAATGGGCTGTGACATTTGTCATGCCCCCTTCGTCACGATTGTCGACGAGGGTTGCGGTGTAGGTCAGCTGATCACCGGGTCGGGCAGCGCGGTGCGATGTGAATTTTGGAACCTTTGCCAGGAAGACCAGATATTTGAACTGGTGTGATTCCCCGAGGAGGATTCCGCCTGTTTGTGCCATGCCTTCCATGATTAAGGAGCAAGGCATGATGGGGAAGCCTGGGAAGTGGTCGTGCATATGCTCTTCGGACAGTGAAACATTCTTCACTGCCTTGGCCATTTGACCGCTTTGGAACTCTAGAAAACGATCAATCCAAAACCAACGCATCTCTTCCCCCAAAGATTTTTCGGACCGTGGCGTTTTGTAATGACACTGCCACGGCTGATCTTCTGATCGTTCAGAACGCTGCCATCTTACGGCAGCAGTCATCAGGTCTGGCACCCGATGTGGCTGCATGCAATGAGATCATGCTAAATGCACCCATCTCAGACAAACGCAGCCGCACAGAATCTGTGCGGCTCTGCGCTGTACCGATATTATCGCAGTTCTGCAGTCGTGTCAGGTTTCAGGCAAGAATGCAACACCGGACATGCCGACGTGCAAAACTGAATTCCGAAAACTGCACTACGAGATTGCGTTCATGTCTTGGGCCTTGTCTGTACTGACATTCTGGTTGAACAGTCAGTTCTGCGGCTAAAACGCTGCAAAAGATGTCGGACAACCTGAATGTCAATCGTTGACAAAGACTAGATGCGAGCGCCCACGAACTTGCAGATCATTTCAACTGTGAACAGGTCGGAAATATTTTCGACCTTTGGATTTGCAGCCAGTTTGCTGACGTCAGCGTGTGGCATGCGGGTACGCAGTTCGTTCAGTCCAGCTTCGGTGACTTTGCCGTCCTGGATAAATCCTGAGTCTGCGGCTGTCAGGTTTTCCGGGAACAGTTCGCCACGAGGGATCTTGATGTCGAATGCTTTTTCCAGACGGAAAACAATGTCCAGAAAGTCGATGGATTCTGCACCCAGGTCGCCAATCAGTGTTGCTTCCGGGGTCACTTCATCGTCGTCTACACCCAGTGCGTCCACAAGAACTTCGCGGACACTATCAAAGATCTCTGCTTGACTCGGCATTTCGCTTTAACTCCGTGGTTGATGCCCGAATGACCGTTTATCCGGGCGAAACTCACTGTCGAACCCCAACCAAATTCCTACTCGTGAAAGACAGTGAGCGACTTCACGATTTCATTCTGTATCACCGGCGACGCCAATTGGATTTGATCCAAATTGGATTAGTGGCCGGTTTTCACACCCATCTCAACCAATGGACTGTCATGGTGTCGATGACTTCCTCAAGGGCGTTTCAGTCCCTAAAGGTGATACCGCCAGACGATGTTATCGGCTGTGACGGGTGTGATGGTAGACAACTGAATTGAAACGTAGCAGAAACTCTGGCAAACCTAAATTGCCTAATCGCTATAATGCGAAATTGCGCGGGCAATACAATAGTTTTTGTCGATGCAAAACGCACCTGCCAGAATCATTGCACTGAATTTGTCTAATCGGTTGAGAATCGATCCTCCTCACGGCCTGAGGCGACCAATTCTAGCGAATCAACAAATTGAAATCGTTTCCAGATTTCGGCTGTTATGCCAATTTTTGATCTTCAGGTTGATCGATCGAAACGGAAGCAGCCAATAGACCGCAGGTTACGTTTCGACTCCTGAAACTCAAAACTTGAAATCGCTTAGAATCCGCCGAGAGTCAGACCGCCATCGACCACGAGGACGTGACCGGTGATGTAGGATGCCTCATCGCCAGCGAGAAAAGCCACTGCGTTTGCGATATCTTCCGGTTTTCCAAGACGCTTGAGTGGAATCTGCTTTGAAAGCTCTCCGCCTGCCGCATTTCGGACTGCCTCGGTCATGTCGGTTTCGATGAACCCTGGAGCAACAGCGTTCACTGTAATGTTGCGACGACCGATTTCGGTGGCGAGGCAGCGGGTCAGACCCTGAATCCCGCCTTTGCTTGCAGCATAGTTAACCTGACCTTGATTTCCGAATTCAGCAGCAACGCTCGACATATTGACGATGCGGCCGTATCGCTGAGACATCATCTGTCGCATTGCTGCCTGACAGAAGTTGTAAACACTGCCAAGGTTTGTGTTAATGACAGAGGTCCAGGCCTCTTCATCCATGACTGCCAGCAAGCCGTCTTTGATGATCCCGGCGTTGTTGACGAGAATATCGAGACGACCCCATTTTTCGATGACTTCTGCGACAGCACGATCTGCATCGGCCTTTTTCGCGACGTCGCCTTGGATTCCGATTGTTTCGTAACCTTTTTCGGCCAGTTCTGCGACGAGTTTGTCAGCAGATTCTTTGCTGGAGCGATAGACGAAAGCGACTTTGGCACCACGGGCGGCCAGTGTTTCTACGACAGCTTTGCCGATACCGCGACTTCCGCCGGTGACCAGTGCGATGCGTCCATTCAGACTCATGTGAATTCTCCAGATTGTATTTTCAGATTCGATTTCCGATGAACGAATCGTTCGGACAAAAATCGACAATAATGTGTGGTCGACTGAATGATTGATTCAGATTTTTAGTCGAATTCCTGGCAGGGTTTCCGCCGCTGGTGTCTGCCAGGTATTTGTCTTGTAAGGACTTATGCCAAAGGTTGTGGCATCGATCTTCAGTTTGGTTTATCGCTTTGCTGTCAGAACTGCGAACAGTTCCTTCATCGCGGTGATCTGATGCTCGTCTGTTTTCGTCGGCATCGAGAATGCGTCAGACACGTTGTATTGTTCCAGAATCAGTTTGGCACTGACCGCTGATTTATCACCCAGTTCACCTGACGCTTTGAACGTCCAGAATCGGTCATCTTTCTTCTGAACGGTGGAGGTCAGTCGCAATGTCTGGCCAGGAGAGACAAAGTTGTTGAATTTGACAGCTTTGGCTTCTTTTAAAACCACGGTGCTGAATCGAAATTCTTCGCTTGCCCGCATCAGCCATGCAGAAGTCTGCACCATGGCCTCAACCATTAACACTCCCGGCATAATAGGGAAACCGGGGAAGTGGTCCTGCAAGTATTCTTCCGCAAGAGAGAGGTTTTTGACGGCTTGAATCGATTCGCCCGGCTGCAACTCTGTAATTTGATCAATCAGTGAGAAACGCATGGTTAAACCGTTTTGAGTCTGTCGTGCCCGCACTTCCAAGTGGAACGCACGGCAAGATCTGGCAGTCGGAACTATCGAAATTGTTGATTTCGATTTTCGGGACGGTTTCAGTTTGAAAAACCTGACCCGAAATGGGTTTACGTGTTTTTCGGCCGTGAACAGACATCGTGTTTTCGGAGAATCCGCGCGCACCAAGTCTGCTTGCAGCAATCCGCAATATAGGGGAGGGAATCTGAGGTGACAACCCGTCCTTTCGGAAGCGAAGTGTATGGCTGATTCCCGAGATATTGATTGAGTTCGACTTCGCCAGAGCCAAATCACGGTCGTGAACGGTGCCAGAGGAGCGAAGGGGCTTTGCGTTTGAACTGATCCCGCAGTTTTGGAATCGAGGTGTTTGGAACAAAGGCATGGATCGCCAAAGTCCTCACCTGTCCCTATTTACTGTCGTTTGCCCACGATAAGAATTGACTTTTTTGAAGGGATGGGCGAAGGTGAATTTGGAACCGGTCGACTTGATGAACGAGTCTGTTTGGTTGTCTTCATCACTTTTGACGCTCAGCAAATTGAAAGAGATACTGCAATGGAATTTCTGAATCTCAGTCGCCGCCAATTTCTCGGAGCAAGCGTCGCCAGCGCGACTGCCTTGATGTTTGGGCAGCAAGCTGCTTTCGCAGCCAAGCCAAATCCTTTGTATAAGATCTCTCTTGCTGAGTGGTCGCTGCATAAAGCTCTCTTTGGTCGATCCGACCGTAAGCTCGATCACCTCGATTTCGCCAAAACGGCAAAAGAAGAATTCGGGATTGATGCTGTCGAGTACGTGAACCAGTTCTTCAAAGACAAAGCGAAAAACACAGAATACCTGACGGACATGAAGAAACGGGCCGCGGACTATGGAGTTCGCAGTCTGCTGATCATGGTCGACGGCGAAGGCAAGATTGGTGATCCGGATGAAGCAAAGCGGGCTCAGACCGTAGAAAACCATAAGAAATGGTTGGAAGCTGCCGCGTTTCTGGGATGTCATTCCATTCGTGTCAACGCCGGAAGTGATGGGACCTGGGAAGAGCAGGTCAAACTTGCTGCCGATGGTTTGGCAAAACTGACCCAGATTGCAGAAGGGTTCAATCTGAATGTCGTCGTAGAGAATCACGGTGGACTCTCTTCAAACGCCAAATGGCTGACCGAAGTAATGAAGACGGTTGATCATCCTCATTGCGGAACACTGCCTGATTTCGGCAACTTCCGTATCAAAGAGGGCGAGTTCTATGATCGATACGAAGGCGTTGCGGAACTGATGCCATTTGCCAAGGCGGTCAGTGCCAAGTCTCATGACTTCGACGAAAACGGAAACGAGACAAAAACCGACTACCTCAAGATGATGAAGATCGTTCTTGAGCACAATTACAACGGTTACGTTGGGATTGAATACGAAGGCAGCAAGCTCAGCGAATTTGAAGGAATTCGTAAGACAAAAGAGCTTCTTGAACGTGTTCGTACGGAGCTTGCTAAAGCCTGATGTCGGAACTCTTTGTCGGCATTGATGTCGGGGGGACGACTGTCAAATTTGCTGTTGCTCATGCAGATGGAACCATTTTGCGTGAGGGCTGCATCGCGACAGAGTCCCACCTCGGCCCTGAACTTGTGCTGAAACAGATTGGGGAATACGCCAAGGCGATCTCCCATGAAGTTGGCGGTGCCCCTTGCGCAGTCGGCATGGGGCTGCCAGGGCTGGTCGACAGCCGATTAGGAGTGGCAAGGTATCTCCCCAATCTCATGTCGCATTGGCGCAATGTGCCTGTGACGAAGATTCTCTCGCCGTTGGTGGGGTGTGATGTTCGTCTGTTGAACGACGTACGCATGGCCACATATGGCGAGTTGATTTTTGGTCTCGGGCGAGATGTCGGTACGATGGTCTTCATGGCGATCGGGACCGGTATTGGGGGTGGAATTGTTATTGACGGAAAGCTGCGGTTGGGACCATTAGGTGCCGCTGGAGAACTGGGGCATCAGACAATCGATCCCTCTGGGCCGCTGTGTGGTTGTGGAAATCACGGATGTCTTGAAACCCTAGCCAGTGGCACAGCCCTGGCTTCCGAGGGAATCCGGCTGATGCTGGTCGGAATGGCTCCAGCCTTGAGAGATCTCGTGGAGGGAGATCCGGGCCGTGTTACCGTACAGGCCATGGGAGCGGTGGCCGATCGAGATCCTGCTGTTCGTCAGGCCATTCTGCATGCGGCTTCGTATCTCGCCATTGGGATTGCCAATGTGGTTGTTACGGTTGATCCTGAGTTGATTGTGATCGGTGGCGGTGTTGCCAAGTTAGGCGATCTGTTATTCAATCAGGTGAGGTCGGAAATTCAGACCAGAATTGGGCAACTGTTTCCTGTTGAAGACATTCGGATTGAACCATCCCAATTGGATACCAAGGCCGGGGTCATGGGAGCAATTGCACTCGCGAGTCGGGGATTGCCTGCGTAGCGTCGGATTCGTTGCGGTTTGAATCGGATCGATCTGGAATTCGATTCCTGTCGTGATTTTCCGTGATCACCCCGGCTTGCAAGTTGGTGCGTTCATGGCGATACTTCGGAAACGCCGCTGAATTGGGCTGAACCCTATTTTGGCGGAACGATTTGAATTTGCGAGAGTGGCGAAACTGGCAGACGCGCTGGATTTAGG
>JBEBTF010000235.1:0-6001 GCA_040393865.1 Planctomicrobium piriforme
CTACGCAAACGCATTCTTTATCGCAAGACATTCACTAACCAATTTTTCAAAGATCAAACAGACGCCTTTGGCGGCTGCCAACTGTTTAAGTTGTGAGTCAGGTGTTTGACGTCCGACTGGTGAGGTGAATGTTAGCGGTGCTTTCTTTCTCGTCAACTGTCTGGAGAATCTTTTTGTTCGACGTTCGGCGGCCCAGTTTTTGAGATCGCTTTAAGTGACTATTGAGTAATAGTTAGCGGCGTTCTGGAAAACTTTGGTGGTTGAGCGGTGATTCCAGATTTGATGCATTGTGCATCAGTTTGGGGTGATGCGACGCTTGGTTTTGGTGATCATTCCTGTCGGTAAGCTGATTGTGAAGCGATTCAGGCACGTCGAAACGTGAGAGCTCAGTCTATTTACGGTCTGTATGGCCGAGAGATCCGATTTGCATCGGAAATGGGACCCGGATGTAGTCCGGCGGTTGAAGTTGTCCGGGAAACACCCTTTGGGGGATGGTGTCTTCTTCCTGGGAGGTGAGAGTTTCGGTCGGGAGTTCGGTTGTCGCTGAAGACGGATTCTAAAACTCCCCAACTGGATTTCCGTCGGCAATTGCCCCGAGTCGCTGCCAGGTGATCCCGTCAATATTGTTCGCTACCGATCGTGTGCTGCCGTCTAGCATCAAAATATTTACATGGCCCGAGTGGCGACTTCGTGGTGGAAAGAGTCCATGTCCGTCATTTGTCTCGCAAGTGTGGCAGTGGATGGAATTGGGGACGTGGCTGTTTGGCAACGTAATTGTGTTGAAGATCGTTTCGCCGGGAATTCCAAAAATCCAATTGGCCCCGCAGTTTCCACGTGGGGGGATTGGCAGATTCTGAAGATTTGCCTTCGCAGCTAATGCTCGTCCGGCCCAAATCTCGACCTGTTGTTGAGTCGGGAATGAAGGGTTGATACCGGACACACTGATGCTTCTGAAAATCGATGCTTCATTTATCGAGGATGACGAACCGGTGCCTGTAAGGCCTTCTGAGGCCGCAATCACGGTTGAAGTTCCATCCGTAACGTCTGACATCCGAATGGATCTTCTGAAATTGACGGCGCCAACCTGATGTTGGAGGTTCCGCACATCAAACGGCGTCGTGGGGGTTGGTCCGGGGAACCAATAGAACGATGGTCCCGCACTGAATACATAGTTGTTTCCGGGACCGTTGTGATAGCCGGTATGGGTGTTCTCCATGATCACTGTGTCGGAAGGGCACAGGAAAGACGGAATTCTGGTCTGTTTCACGGTTCCATTGATTCCGGTGCGACCTGACAGGGAAAAATTCAGCGAGGAGTAGATATTGGCTTGCCCAACATAAGGCAGCAGCATGGCGTGCGCTGACATTCCATAATAGGAGAAGTGCCCGTTTCCCTGATCAGTGTCACTAAGAGCAACCTTCTCGTAATTCCCTCTGGGGAAGATTCGAAAGGTGTCGTGATAATTGTGAAGTGCGATTCCCAGTTGCTTCAGATTGCTTCGACATTGGGTTCGGCGTGCGGCTTCACGGGTTTTCTGTGCGGCCGGGAGCAATAGGGCGATCAAGATTGCGATGATTGCAATGACGACAAGCAGCTCGATCAACGTGAATCCAGGTGAGGATTTTGGTGATCGTTTTTTGCTGAACATGCAAATCGGACGGCTGCTGGTAGGTCTCCAGAGCATAACCACGCCCTCCGTCGGGGTACTTGCGACGGCACAAGGATTAACATGAGAAATTTGATATTTAGAAGATCATGTTGAGAGGTCACTTTACAGTTGAAATTCGCGAGCGAAAAACAAATTGATCAATATTTTTGTGGTGGATTTTGGGGTCGCGAGGGATATGCAGCAGGATGAGACATGCGAAAATGAAACTAAGGATGTGTGCGGCTTATTGAGTTTGGGCTCGCAGGGCGTTCGAAAGAGAAAGGGACAAACGAGCGGAAACCGGAATCGGTGGTGAAATGAGGCACGGGGAATAGATGGTTGTGAAGTCGAATTTCGCCAGATGAAAATCGCTTTCGCCGATCGGATCTCCCCTCCTCAAATCAAAAAACGCACAATTGAGGTCCCATTGACCTGAAATTGAAAATCGCGAACAATTCCAAATCGACTATCAGCACCGAAAGAAGGCCATCGGACATGTTTGAAATGAACATTCGACGTCACTCCCCGGTTGATCCGCAGAACGCTGATTACCAGCGGACTCGGCAAATGGGTGTAGGAGACTTGTTGCTCGACAACCGGATCATCTTTCTGGATGGCCCGATTCACGATGGCAATGCAAACCTGATTGTGATGAAGCTGCTGTATTTGCAGTCAGAAAACCGTCATCAGGATATTCATCTGTATGTGAATTCACCTGGCGGGTCCGTTACAGCGACCCTGGCGATTTATGACACGATGCAGTTCCTGGAATGCCCTGTCGCAACCTATTGCGTCGGTCTGGCTGCAAGCGGTGGTGCAATCCTCGTTGCCGGGGGCGCTAAGGGGAAACGCTTCATTCTGCCACACGCAAAGATGATGATTCATCAGCCGTATGGTCAGGTTGGCGGTCAGGTTTCGGATATCGAAATTCAGGCGAATGAGATCCTGGAGACTCGCGCAGTTCTGAACCGAATCCTCGCTGCACATACTGGCCAACCAGAAGAAGTGATTGCACGGGATACTGAACGTGATCGTTATCTGTCGCCAATTCAGGCGAAAGAATACGGTCTGATCGATGAGATTGTGACTCCTAAGAAAAAGGGAGCTGCGGTTGCCGCTGAAGCAACGCAGGCAGCTGAAAAACGGTAATAGCTGCTTTTCTTTCGCCATCAGCTTTCCCCGCGAACACAATAAAACGAGAAATCATCATGTCTACTCTTGTTCCATTTGTCGTTGAAAAGTCCGGTCGCGAAGAACGCGCGATGGACATTTACAGCCGTCTGTTAAAAGACCGGATCATCTTTTTGGGAACACAGGTCAACGATCAGGTTGCGAACCTGTTGGTTGCTCAATTGCTGTACCTGCAGTTTGAAGATCCAAAGTCAGACATTCACATGTACATCAATTCGCCAGGTGGCTCTGTCACAGCTGGTCTGGCGATTTATGACACAATGCAGTACATCTCATGCGATGTTGCCACCTATTGCATGGGACAGGCAGCGAGTATGGGCGCGATGCTGCTGACAGCCGGTGCAGCTGGAAAGCGATACGCACTGCCAAACAGCCGGATCATGATTCACCAGCCATTGGCCGGAATGGAAGGGACCGCAACGGACCTGGAAATTCATGCCAAGGAAGTGATCAAGATGAAGCGGAAGCTGAACGAAATGCTGTTGAAGCATACCGGTCAGACTCTGGACGCGATCGAGCGAGATACCGATCGTGATAACTTCATGTCAGCTGAAGAAGCAGTCGCTTACGGGCTGGTTGACCGAGTGTTGGAGCGACTCCCGCACGGTAAAGAAGAATAATAAGTTGTTTGAAGTTTGCTTCTGAATCCTGATCAGAGCGATGGTCAGGATTCAGAAGTGTTTCAAGTAGACTTATGTCAGGAGGTTGTGTCGGGATGGTTTCCGGCGCACGATGTCCCTGAAATGGGCCGGATTTGACTGGTCCGCACTACTTTTGTGAATTCTGTTCGTCATGATGACTGCACTTCGAGCATGGAAGTTCGAAGCCGGAGTAGCGAAGGTTTTCGCCAGTCTGGCACTGCTGTCGACACTGACTTCGTGTGTCTCACGGGGGAATGTCGACCTGCTGGAAGCGCAGCTACGGACACAGGAATCGACAATTCGCAACTACGAATCCAAGGTTTCCCGGCTGGAGAATGATCTTCGTGTCTCTCAGCGCGAACTGGATTTGCTGCGTTCTAACGCCTCTGCGTTGAATGTTTCTGTGGCACTCGAAGAAGTCAGCGGTAATGTCGCCAAAGTTGAAGAGTTGGCGTTCAATTCCTACTTCACAGCAGGCCAGGATTTGGATGAGATCGCAGGTGATGAGCGATTTTTCGCGCTGATCAGCCCTTACGATGCTCAAGGGAGCACGGTCAAGATTTCAGGGAATCTGGAACTCGAAGCCATTGATCCATCTCGGCCAAGTGGAGATCGGTCCCTTGGGCGATGGACCTATTCTCCGGAAGAGAGTCGTAAGCGGTGGCACTCCGGGTTTCTGTCAGCTGGATTTCAAATTGAGGAAGCGTGGCAACGTCCGCCCAGCGGTTCGCAGGTGGTGTTGCTCGCGAAGATTGAAACCATTGATGGCCGTACGTTTGAAGCGACACATTCCATCTCGGTTACTCCAACTGGTGCGATGAACGGAAACGGAATCTCCAGTCCAGCCAGTCAGCCAGAGGGAATTATCCCCGCCAGACCGATTCCTCTCGACCTTGATGAGCCTGCTGCGGTTCGCAGGGTTCCTGATCCAGAGCCGTGGGAATTTGATGTGAAACGGCCTGCTCCGGTGGCCCCGCAAAGAAAAGCGGATTCTCTGGATGACTTCCCTGCACCGACTGGGGCACGTCTCGTTCCGGATGGGCCTGCATCGAGTCCGCCATCTTCGGGAGGGGGCTTGCAAACCTCGGATAACTTTACCGAGGAAACGATTCCCTTATTGAGATAGATCGTCTCGGTTTGACGAAACCTGCTGAGCAGACAACTGCATCGACCGTTAAAATTAGATCCCGTCGGTGACTTCTACAAAGGCTGTCGCTCCTTAATTTCTCAACGAGTTCTTTGCAGCGGTGATGACGCGATTTCGTTCTTTCTGGATGATGTGTTTGACGTCATATCGGCTAAGCCCGCAGTCAATCGCATAGTCTGTCAGCATCCGTTGCTCCGCAGGAGTCAGGATGCCATCCGCCAGGAAGACGTGGGCGAGCTGTGTGACGTAGTCTCTGGCTTGATTGGCATTTTCAGGGCGTGGGACTTTTGTATCGAATGCTTTCGCCTGTTCAAGGATGGTGTCGACCTGTTGTTCGGGAATGCCGCGTCTGGCTCCGAGCTTGTGTAACGTCAGCCTTTCCTGCTCATTAAGAATGCCATCAATCATTGCTGCCTGAGCGAGAATTGCGAGCGCCAGAGGAGTATCCGTTGCGTGAATGGCGACGTTGGATTCTGGGTGTTCTTCTCGCAGCTTTTGAAGATTTTCAAAGTGCTTTCGAACAGCTTCGTCAGAGAATCGGTCAACACTTTTCAGGACCCAATCGAAGCTCCCGTCTGTCACAACTGTGCCGCAATAGGTGCAACTGCCTGTTCCATCGATTTGGAGTGGGGCACCGCATTGTGGACAGCCTGCTGAGCTGAATGTCCCTGCCGGATTGGTCAACGTTCCTTTTTTCCTCGCGAGCGTGAAGATCTGGGTGGTGATCGCCTGGCCCTTCAGTTCATTCTCTCTGCCGTTGTGTCGGTTCATGAGAACACCGGACCAGCGAACCATAACATGCAGCGTATCCATCGCTTGCGGATCCGGATCTTCCATGTTGTTGTTTGCATCAAGAACTTCGACCTGGCCAACAGCGGCATCCTTCCAGTAGCGATCTTTCTGCTTGAGGCCGGTGGCGAATTCGTTTCGAAGTTCCGGCATCAGGACAGGCGCCGCATAGCCAGGGTCCGCGAAGTATTCTGCTGCTCTCAGTCTCCAGAACATGACAGAGGTTTTGTCTTCGATGTGCTGGATGTTGAAGCCTGGATCTTTCGCACGCAGGGCAGCAATGCCAGGCAGGTCGAGTTCGCTGTCGGGAACCTGGAACTCTGATTCCTGTGTGATCTCTGACAAGACCCAGTCGTACTCACCGGAATTGACTTGAGCTCCGCAGCTGGGGCACTTGACGATGTCGACGATATTCAGAGGGGAGGCGCACCGGGGGCACTGACCTTCAATCGCTCCCTGAGCCGCAATGGATTTCGCACCGGGCCGACGGTGGAACGACCAGAATTCGACAAACGGGCCAAAGTGCTCGCTATTCGAGAGTTTTCGTCCTGTCTTCAGGTCAACTTTGTAGTCCCGTGCGGCGGC
>JBEBTF010000236.1:0-5972 GCA_040393865.1 Planctomicrobium piriforme
AAGCCAGCGAGCAATCTCTCTCGCTGGCTTCTTTTTGCGCCGGACACAACAGAGCCCCCAGAGGAGCCTCGAAATCCCACAGCGTCTCTTACCCGTGGGATTCAACTTTATCTCTTATCGAGAAGGCCGCTGAGCGGTCACATGAGCGACCACCAAGGTCTAGCCCCCACCGCAACTGGACTCTGCAATTCCCCTTATGACTTTTGATGAAACTCTGACCAGCGTCGCCACGCATAGGTCCATTCCATCCACATCCGCATGACCCCCCAAAGACTTCGCATTCTCGCCATATGCTCACGAGTGAGTGCTGGCTGTCCATCCCCGGACTGTTGAGCGGCTGCCTTTAACCCCCAGCGTTCCGAAAGAACGCCACACAGCCCGTCGGCACTCAGATCCGGAACTGCTTCGTCGCCAGTCAATCCAGCAGCCTCCGCCTTCACAAAGAGTTCGAACAGGTTATTGCGAGCCGGATCCAACTCCAGAGGACGATTCTTTTCTTCGCACTCTGACACGATTGCGTCGATCCGATCGAGAATAAATGCTTGAAGTTCTTCCGGTGACACAGCTTCCGCCATCTTAAATGAAGTAGATCGAACGTTTCCAACAGGCCTAGCTGAATCCCTCAGCCATAACCGCAACGCGATGAGAGTTGCCTAACCTTCCAAAGAGTACCACCACAAAGCGTACACTGCACACCAGCATGAGGTCGAGCAATCAGCCCGGCAGACAACTCATCGCCCCCGTTGTCCTGCAATTCCGTCTGTCACGAAGATTCTACCGGTCCTATCAAGGAGAGTGGCAGAAGCCCCCAAGAACCGCCCCTTTGGCAGCAAATCAGAATTGCACGCCAGCCGATCTTCTCCATATCCTCAGCTCAGGACTTCCAGGCAGTATGCCCCTGATCACCAAAAGTCTCACGGACACCGCCATTTTCTTTTGGAAATGGCCTCACACGGTTCCCGAGACTCCATTGTTGATTTCAGGGGCGCCCTTCGATAAACTGCTCTGTCCCAAAGTGGATGAAATCTGGCATAAACAGCCGTAAAGCATTGGTGTTTAGGCGATTACGATGGCTATTGATAAAAGTCTGCGACGGGGCAGCCGTTTGAGCCGCTCCCGAAATGTTCTGAAACGCGATGAACGTATCCTCATTATGAAGGAAGACGATCGCTGGACTGACGCCACCAGCCCACTCGGTCTGCCAAAGACCCGTGTTCAGAAGGCCGTAGTTGGCAAGAAGAAGAAAGAAAAGAAAGAAGAAGAAGCAGATACCAAGAAGAAAAAGAAATAGTGCCCTGTCCGCGTGGGGACTTGAGGTGCGTCACTGCATAACCGCCTAACACTGGCAAGCTTGCATCAGACGTAACCGAAGACCCCTCTCGCCGGCGAAGCACTTATTCTGACTTCGATCTGACGATCAGGGACGGGCAGTTCAGTTTTTACTACTGCCCATCTTATTGATGATGCGCTTCAATTTAAGTTGCATCCCAATGTTTTGAGTCGCGTCGTTTCCGGTACGAGTCCAATCGGCCTCAGGCGAGGTCAATTTCTCCCGAAACACAGCCCTCAGACGAGATCGTTGCTATCTGTCGATTCGAAAAAATTTCACCGCCGAATCAACCTGTGATTCGGCGGTGTTTTTTGCTGCGCGTCGCTCTCGCAGAGTGAACGACGCCCAATCCGGACAGAAGCATCTCATGAGCCGGAGCGAAGTTCATTCAGCAGCTGATCTGTGGCCGCCAATTCTTTCGCGATTCCATCAGCAAGAGAGGTCGGTGCCTCACCCGGTGAAACTCCCCATGTGTACGTTTCCACCTCCAGATGCGGAGCGTACAGCAACTCTGAAACCGCCTGTAAGGCAGGCTTCAACTCGTGCCGCGTCGTCCCCAGCGCCCCCAACTGGTCGAGATGCACCGGCACATGAAAGTGAACTCGCCAGTCACGTGCCTGTTCGAATCCGGAAACAGGCTGCCGGCAAAGCTCTTTCGAGAGATCCGTTACCGACACCATCTCCTGGTTTGGCAATTTCGCAAAGACCTGATGCAGATAACGAGGTTCAACGAAACTTTCGAGTTGTTCGCGACCTGTGACGTTCACCTGAGCGTCATTCAACTCGACTGCACAGGTGATGTGAATTTTGTTGATCCGAATCTCCGCCGCTGTCAGTTGGCGAATTGATTCAGGAATGTTCTCGAACTCAACGGCCTGATGACAGATGTCGTAACAGACACCGATGTGACGCTTCACTGCATCGAGTAGATTTTCGGATTCTGCCGCAGCAAAAAGTTCGTCGAAAAACGCCAGCGTTTCAGGAGTCGTTTCAAGGACGCAACAAGGTTCCGGTTCGATTGCGAGCCGAATCACCTGACCAGACTCGTCATGCATCTCATCAAGAAAACGAGCGAGGTCGAGCAACTGAGCAAGACATTGCTGACGAAAATCTGCTGGATACTGTCGATCCTTGAACCCCAACGGAACCGTGGAAAGACTGCCTTCGACTCCAACAGGCATCAGCTGCGACAACACCTTCGCACATTGAACAGTATATTTGCGGCGCTCTGGGCTGGACCAATCCGGCAGATAAACCTGTTCTTTAACTCGTTCGCTGTGAAAATCCCCGAACGGAAAGGCGTTGAGCGTATAGCAGATGAACTGATTCTGCGCGAGAACCGCCTGCAGACGTTCAATTCCAAGAGGCGATCCGCTCAGCTCATTCACCACCGGAGAGGAGAGCCATAACCCAGCAGCCAATCGCTTTCCAAAGAGTCTGGCCGCTTCAACCGTGTGCTCCTGCAATCCTGCAATCACTTCATCGACAGTGATTCCCGGGTGAACATTGGTGCAATAACTCAGCGGTAGCGTACTCAGCGACATACTAATTCCAGATACATCCAAAACATAAAGATCAGGCAAATCGCCAACAGAAACACTCAACCGCGTCTTGAAAGGCATCGAAAAATCTCTGCCACTTCAACAGTGCAACCATATCAGGTTTGCCGCTGATTTGCCTGCAAATGTGCGTCGCTTCGGTCTATCGAGCGCAAGACTGTTGATTACCAGGAACTCATTCCCGTTGCTGAATTAAGGTCGACACCAGTTTCCGAAAACGAAACTCGGCACGCGACGCGGCTTCGACCACGTGATCTCCGCTGGCGACAGAAGGGGAATCGGGATCACAAAGATTTGTAATCATCGCAATCCCCGCCGTCTGAATTCCCAAGCGACTGGCAACCACGGCTTCAGGAATTGTCGACATCCCAATCGCGTCACCCCATTCCCGAAACATCCGCTGTTCGGCTCGAGTCTCATAGTTTGGGCCGGTGACTCCAATATAAGTCCCGCGTCTGGCTGGAATCTGGTGCTCGGAAGCAATGTGCTCAAGCTGTTGCACTAACAACTGGCAGAATGGGCTCATCGCACTGCCACGCGCTTTCGCCAACCAACCCGGCACTTGCGCACGATGCATATTGAAATTCAGATGATCTTCAATGAGCAGGAGATCACCAATATTCAAGTCAGATGCCAGCCCTCCGGCCGCACACGACAGAATCAATGTTCGAACTCCGAGCCCCTTCAGCACAGACATCGGGAAGGTAATCTGATCCCAGCGATTCCCTTCATAGAAATGAGAACGCCCCTGTAACAGAACAACCGGTGTGACTCCGCTCATTCCGCAAACAACCCGACCGGCATGGCCAACCGCTGTCGTCGGACGGAATCCCGGTAGCTCCTGAAAACTCAGCGTCGACTCCACCTGAATCGACTCGACGAACTGCCCCAGCCCGCTGCCGAGGACGACCGCAACAGGTGCAACTCGGCCCCAGTGCCTGCGGATGATTTCCAGACATTGTGAAACGAGTTCTGCCTGACCAGCATGCTCGTTCGCAAACATGCTTTTCAACTCTGGAGAAACAACCATGTCATCCGCAGTAAAATTCAGAATTCCAGAAGGCAACCAACTCTCAGCTCAAACCGAAACGGTCTCGCCGGAGACTTCTGCCCCGAATCTCGCCCCAGTGAGATTGGTTCCTCGCAGGAATTCTGCCGCGTCCATCGCCCGTTTCCCGGCAGGTTGAATCGTGTTGACCTGCACCCATTCCGGGGAAGAATCACTTCCAATTCGCACAAGAATTCGTCCATCCAGAACCTGAATCTCTCCCGGACGAAGAGTCGTCGACAACTCACTGGAAGGAGTCACCGGATCGATATCGAGAATCAGAACACGTTGCTGTTTTCGCCCAGGGACCGACAGAAATGAGTATGGCATTGGCCATGGCTGCATCGCTCGAATATGCCATCCCAGCTCTCTGGAAGGTAATTCCCAGTTGACGAATCCTTCTTCTTTCTTCAGACGCGGAGCCTTCGTTACCCCATCAACCGGCTGAACGGCATGAACTACCGTTCCCTGCTCCATTTCATTCAACACTTGAAGAGTAAAGGGAGCCGACAGCTGAGCCAAACGGTCATGCAATTGACCACTTGTTTCTTTCGCCCCAATCGGGGTCTTCAATATACCGAGAATCGGACCAGCATCCAGCTTCGGTTCAATCTGGAAGATTGTCACCCCGGTTTCCGTCTCGCCTTTCCAGACTGAATACTGGATGGGGGCGGCGCCGCGATACTTTGGCAGAATCGAACCATGAAGATTGATTGCTCCGCGCGGAGGAATTGAGAGCAAACCGGCTGAAAGAATTTGCCCATACGCAGCAACGACAAACAGGTCGGCCTGAAATTCACGAAGACGGTCGAGCGATTCAGGGGTATTGACTTTATCTGGCTGAAAAACAGGAATCTGTCGGCTGATCGCCAGCTCTTTCAACGGATTCACATGCTGATGATGCCCTTTGCCGACACGATCAGGCTGAGTCACCAACCCCACCACTTCGTGTGCGGAGTCCATCAACTGCTTAAACGCAGGCAGTGCAAATTCTCCCGTTCCCATTAACAGCACACGCATGCGTCTCACGTTCCCTGCTTCAGAATTAAATGGACTCGTCCTTGCCGTCTTGCATTCCTGTGACTCTCGCAACGGGAAACGCAATCGACGCGAATCTTGCACCATCCGCCAGCGTGTTGCAATTCAAACTTGCAACTCAGTGAGTCGCAACGGGAGAAACATTGCGATGAACAACCCGAAACTTGCTGGAACCAATCGGGGCCCCACAGTTATGGAATGTCACCCCATCCATCTTGTAATCGTTGATTGGTCGATGCGTGTGACCAAAGCAGACATGGCGAATCCCGGTTTCAGGTCCCTCACTGATGTGGCCCAGATAACTGAGAATCCGCTTCGCCACCCGTTTCTTTGGATACACCGCAGGAGGGGCAATCTGATGCAAGTGCGCACGCACTGCGAGATCATAAACCTGATGCTGAAAAGGAGAGCGTGATCCATGCTCAAACATTTCACGCCGGCTCGCGAGACGTTCCGCCGTGGTGTTCTTGCTGTCCGCAATATCACCGTGCAGGAACAGCGTATCGCCTTTACGATGGTAATAACGATCCCACTCAAACGCGTCATGAATCAGCTTCAGATGAGGCAACCGCTCATGCATTAACGGGTGGTCGTCATGGTTCCCAAAGATGAATCGAACCGGAGTTCCTCTGGCATTCCTGATCAATTCATCGAGCCACGCAATCGCAGCGTCTGCCGTCGCCTCTGCGCTCGGATGAATCGACCAGCGGAAATCGAAGATATCTCCACCCAGAATCAATTCGTCTGACGACTTCGCGGCGTTGACCAGCGTATCAAAATAATCGTCTGCGGAAGAGCGTTTCGCAAACAGATGCAAGTCTGACACAAAGGCAATTTTCGACATCGACAATTCTCACACTCAAGTGAATCCGGCCGCCCAACTCCAGCATGCGGACCTGTTCACATTTTATCGACCACGAATGGATCGGGAATTCCTACTCCCCCAAATTCTCTCAACTTCTTTTCAGACATTGAGATGAGCCATAATTTTCCACTA
>JBEBTF010000237.1:0-5948 GCA_040393865.1 Planctomicrobium piriforme
CCAATGTCACTCCCGACCGCAGCCGGATAGATCAACTCTGTCGTCGCCAGTGCGATCCCGACACAGACATCCTTCGCGAGATGAACATCCGGCATGACTGCGACATGATGAACGTCATCCGCCTGCCGCAGCAGCTCAAGGGATTGTTTGACATCGGTACTTAACGGTTCTGCTGTCCAGAGTTTCAAAGAGGCAAGAGGAGCGGTCATGGTTGCTCCTCCTGACTCAGGCGGAGCTGTTCTTGATCAGAACCGAGAATCTGAAACACCAGCAGGGGTGTTTTCTTGCGGGTAATTGCCTGGGCCACCGCACTTCGCAGTTGTCCTTCGACGGTCGCGAGTCGGCGTTCGATATCGGCCCGATCCAATTCTGCTGCGGGAACGTCTGCAATAACCGTTACCACCAGCCGAGAAGAATCGGCGCCGGGAGTGATCGAAGCGATCTTAAGCCCGTTCAACGATTCATCACGAATCTCACCGGATAGGACCAGGTCCAGTGTCTTCTGTACCTGGCGACAGAGTTGTTTGGCCTTGCGATGCTCTTTGTCCCGTTTCTTCGACGGTTTGAATAAATCCCGGGGATCAATGCCGTCGTCCTCACGGAGTTCTCCACACAGCGCGCGCATTTGCTCACGCTGACGTTGATTGAATGTCATGAATCTCTCTCATCGGTTTCAGGAGTTAATCAGCGCGCACCAGCAGCGTCGCTGCACAGTTGCCAGCGGGCAAACAGAGAGAGTGAGCCTGAACCTGATGAGGGGAAGTCCGTACCTCGCATAAGCTGACGGACTCGACTCAGCAGCGTGACAGGCTCAATGGTGCAGATGTGTTGAAAGATGGAGACAGCATGGCACACCTCCTGATGTTCAAAGATTTGTGACACCATCCGATATGGAGTCACTGTTAACGACCTGATTCGTCGAGCCGAGGTTCGCAGAAATCGTCATCGAATCGAGAATTTCTCGGACTGCGACCATCGTCGCCGGGCGTTCTGACGGTTCTTTCCTTAAGCAGCACTCGATCAATCGGAGGAACTCCTGCGGAAATTCGCCCGTAGCTGGGCTGACATCCGTGTGGCTTTCCTCCGCTTGCGAAGCGGGTTGCGATATGCGAGCAAAATCCCGCCGGTCAATGTGACCATGCCTCCCAGTGTGACGAAGAAGACCATGATGCTGTCACGCACTTCCCGCGAGAATCCGGCCTGGTCGAGGAATCGCCATTTGTGAAGCCACGAAAAGCTGAGCTGCTCCCACCTGCCAACGGGGGAAGTGGAATAGGCGATCGCTCCATCGACAGGATCAATGAAAACGCTTTCCCCGGTGGCTTTGGCCACTTTTACGACCGGAAGTCGTCGATTTCGTGGGATGTATTCCATGCCGAACGAGGTCAATCGAGTGACTTCAGCCTCTTTCAAGGATTCCGGAGTGAAATAGGATTCAGAGATGCGTTGAACGTGTTGGAGATCGCCATCGACAACAATTTCACCTGTTCTTGCATTCACCACAACAGGAGGAAATTGTTTGCGACTTTCGGGCTTTCGAAGAATCAGGTAATGAGGACCGGACTCCAACATCGCCAGTGAGACGTTTTGAACAGCTCCGGTGACATTTGATTTCTTTAGAGCGTCGGGAATTGCGAGAGGCATGTCCGAGGCCAGAAAGGTATCCGACGGTCTCAGATGCTTCAGATCAGGCTTGCTCCCCTGCACGAGTGCATGAAACATTCCGCTGAAGGCGAAGATCAGCATCGCCAATGAAACAAAGACGCCTGCCAGCCGGTGAACCGTTCTCAGGCGTCCCCGGGGTGTTGCCGCTGCCTTCCCTTTCCCGAGGTTCTTCCACATCACAACATAAATGGTCAATCCGGTGACTGCTCCGATCAGAACCAGGAAACAGAAGATCGCCAGTCCCCAGACTCGCACGATTTCAGGCATTCCGGGAATCTCCCACGAATGCAATGCCTTGAAGATCAGTAGCAGCCAACTCCGCTGATCGTCGATCAGCGTGGCTAAGCGATCACCGGTGAGATCGACATAGGCCCGCATGCCATCGTCCCGTTCGAGTTGGACCTTCATCACCGGGAGGAACTGCCCGGAACTGGTATATTCCCCGGCAAATTGAGTGATCGGCTCAACCGAGACGATAGAAGAGGCCGTGTCCCCGCTGAATTGTCTGGCGAGAGACTCGGCGTGAAGCTGTACTCCGTTCGGGAGTAACTCCCCAGTTTCTGTTTCCAGATAAACCGGATGAGGCGTACCTTCGACTCCAACCCGGTAATACTGCTTTTCACCCAGTTGTGTGATTCCCAGGCTGGTGATCTTCGTCAGTTCGTGACGATTGAGCGCCTCGGCCAGCGACACCTGAAGTCGATCCGGGAACACCTGCTGTTCGATCGACTTAATCGCCGGTTCGGGGCTGGTCCAGACCATCAACGGATGCATCACCGCGCTGATGCACCAGAGGAGCAGCGGGATGGCTGAAATGCCAGCAATCCAGATATGCATTTGATAAAGTTGCTTTCTCATATTTTTACTCCGGCGACTTCCGCCAAATGAACTTCCTCAGAATTCGCCAACGATTTCCTGGCCCGCCCGTGTAGAGAGCGCCTTCCAGAGTGTGAGGTCAACCGAATCACTCACACTGCGCACGGCTCCATCTCCCAGCAGTGTGTTGACGATGCCGGTGTGATAGGAACGTGCGGATTTATATCCGGTGCTGTAATTCCGAATGCAGTCGAACCCTTTGTAGTTCGGAGGGAAATGATGGTTGTAGAGTGCCGAAGACAAGGCTCCCTCGACGTAGCGATGATTGGCTGTGGAGAGCCAAGCGCTGGGGGATGCAGAATTACAGTGAGATGCTTCATCAATCGGAATCGTCCCGGGAACCGCCCAGTCAATCGCCAGTAACGTCACTTTTCTGGGGTCGAGCGCGGTCGCCGGAGTGGAAGCAGCAACGGTTCCTCCCTGTCCGATCGTTCGTTCTGCCATCACGATGGTATTGGACATGCCATCCACGAAATCGGCGGCCCTCGTTCGTGAATTGCGATAGAAGCTGCCGTCCGGAAGAACTCCGGTTTCGCTTCGCATGTCAATCCCGCCGTTGACTCCACTCCCCATGCAGGTCAGATAATTCGTCGGAGCAAATCGATCATCGTCAAAAACTCCTCCCGGATCGGTCGGACATTTGTAGACTGCGAGATGCGTTTTCACCCCGGCGGCATTGTCGGGATGAACTTGATTCGATTGGCCTCCAACGGTCATGAGGAGAGGAAAGTTCGTGTTGATCAGGCCCCGCAGATTTCCCTGATCTAAAAACGGCAGAATCATTGTCTGAGCCGACCAGAGCATGCTGACGGACTCTCCATACACTCCCCCTGACGGGAGAGTGTTATGCACATCCATATAATTATGGAGAGCCAGCCCAATCTGCTTCAGATTGTTCTTACACTGTGTTCTACGTGCCGCCTCCCGGGCCTGTTGAACGGCAGGCAGGAGCAACGCAATCAGGATGGCAATGATCGCAATGACGACCAGCAGTTCGATGAGCGTGAATCCCATTTGCTTTCGGTTGGGATTCAATTTGTGATGTGTTGGTGGCATATGGAAACACTCTAATTCCGATGTTTTGTGATTAGAGATTCGATCAACGGGGGCGGTCAGTTCGCTATCCGTCAGAACTCTCCGATCACTTCGGAACCAGCACGGGTCCCAAGTGCTCTCCATGTTTCCAGATTCATGCTGTCGCTGACAAAACGAACGGCTCCATCACACATCAACGTGTGAACCCCGCCAGTGTGTTCGCTTCGGGCGCCAAAGATTCCATTTCCGCATGTTCCCATGTCTGGGGCATTGCTGTTGGGATTGTGGTAGTGATGATACGTCGTCCAGTAATCACGGCCGTGGATCCAGCCAGCTCCTCGCTGACCAGCCCATCCACGACTGATTGGAACCGTTGCCGCTTCGAAGTCAGCAGGATTCTCGGGGGGCTGATAACCGTTTGCCAATCCCTGAACAGCTGGAGGAACAGTGCTTGAGTACCATGTGCAGGCGACATTGATATAAGTTCGGCGACGCGCCTGATTCGTTGTGGGTGCGGGTGGAGTTTGGGCAGGTAACCCCAGGAGCGATTCGGAAAACGCAGCAGTGTTGCTGAGACCATCAGAGATCTGTGAGAACCTGACGCTTGAGTTGGCCCAGACCAGTCCATCAGTGCGTCCTCGTCCATCGTAATTGACGCCCAATCCTGTGCCTGCATTCATATGGTAGTTGTTGCCGGCATATTGATTGATTGGCCCGCTTCCAGAGAGGGTCGTGACATCGAATACACGCGTTCCCGACTCACTGGGGCAGGAAAAAATAGGCAATGACATTTTGGCGGCATCGACGAAATCCGGTGTTAAAGTTCCTGGGCAACACCCATTGGTCAGCGGCTTGCCAAAATCCAGGAGATTGTGCAGCGCCCCCTGATCGATGTAAGGCAGGAGTTGGGCCTGCACAGAAAAGTTGCCGCTATTGGAGTGGGTATTCGAAAAGTTTCCCGGAAGCACTTGGTGAGTGCTTTCATAGTTATGAAGAGCTAGCCCAATCTGCTTGAGATTGTTTTTGCACTGTGTTCGTCGTGCTGCTTCACGTGCTTGTTGAACGGCAGGAAGTAACAGAGAAACCAGAATCGCAATAATCGCGATCACAACGAGAAGCTCGATCAGGGTAAATCCGTTCTTGCGGAGAGATGTAGAATTCAGGTAGGACATTTGTAATTCCGGCGGGGAGAAAATGGGCTGATGAATATGCAAAGGTTCCAGTCACGAGTCACGATATTCGTGCTCATGTCGATGCCACCTCAGACAGGGAACTTCCGATGACGGTGATACGCGGCGAATGATGGCACGCCCACAACGGCCGCCCCACAGGTTTTGGGAAGCGAGCAGGCCAACCGCGTGGGCGCGCGAACATGCGCCGCAACGTCTCAACTCACGAAGACCTGACGGAACCAGAGTTCAGTCAGTCCACTTGAGATGCCAAGAAGAGTTCCCCACGCAGTCCGTTCGACGACCATTCCGCGCAGCAGCGACTATGGATGGAAATCGCAGGTGACGACGTGTCGGACAATCCGAGGACTGCGGAAAAGAGGCCTTCACGCGAAGCGCGGAGGGGGAACGGGGGGCTGATAGAAAACGGAAGCCGGAAGCAGGTTCGGGTGTATGAAGGCTGACGTCACGAGAGTCGTTGAGAATGTGAAGTCAGCCGCAACCGGAAGAACGATCCAAGGGAGCGAGTTCCAGTAGAGACCATTCCCTTGACACTGCTGGGCAAAGATACCAATGACGACGTTGGACTCTGGTTTGCTGTTTTGGTCACAGGTTTCTGATTGACACTTCTTTTTCGCGGAAATATCACAACAACTTGGCTTGGAGGGGGCGGAGAGGCTCAAGGCCTTTTCAGTCTGCTCTTTCTTCGCCTGTTGAACCACGAACTTCGGAACTCTCACGCGGTTCTTCTCGGCCCACGCGAGCTTCTGCGCGTTGGTAAAGCAGCAACACTTCTTCCAGCACTGTTCGGCAGAACGGCAACCGCAAGGGCGATTCTGACAGGGAAACGGTTGAGAGCGGTCTTTTTCTGAAGGATGAGAGGGGACGGCCGGGACACCCGGCAGAGGGACAAATGACGCAAAGAACGACACGAGCAGCAGCAAGCAAACCAGCTTGCGCCCCCATGACCGGCGTCGAATTGTCGATGAGCAGCGTAACATTCTTCTTCCCACCCTGAAGTTCAGGGGGATAGTTATTGTTGCGGCCTGCTCGCTTCCCATTGGGGATGTTACCGCCGTGCTTTGATATCCACCAGACATCAGCGTTTAATCCAAGAAATTCCCCCATCCGAGAATTGCGCGGGAAGTCCGACAAAGGTTAGGCCGGACTTCCCGCTGTTGAAGATTGCTGTATTTGACCTAA
>JBEBTF010000238.1:0-5947 GCA_040393865.1 Planctomicrobium piriforme
GAGGTCTTGGCGCTGATGCGTCGTTGCAATGTCTCCTGGGTCTCTTTGAAGACGTATTCCAGATAGACATCTTGCTCATGCAACAGAGCTTCAACAGTGATGTCGAGAGCTTCCTGACTGTCAAAGAAACTCAACGCTCGGATTGCTTCGAGACGCACACGTGGAAACTCGTCGTTGACCGCTTTTTGCAGAATTACGAGAGGCTGATCGAGTTGATCAATCGCATAGCTGACTGCGCGAACGGCAGCGGCGCGTGCGTGTCCGCTCTTTGCTTCAAGCAGTTTGTTCAGCAGCTTGACATCAAGTACGGCGACTTGTTGCTTCACCCAGAAACCTTCGAGCAGCATACGCTCGTAGTCAGCGGATTCAGGTGATAGCTGAGCAAGCCACTGATCAACAGCAGCCACAACTTTTTGTGGGTCGCGGTCACGGAGTTCGCGACGAACTCGGTATCGAGTTCGGTCTTCGTAGGTGCTCAGCAGTTTGACGAGGTTTTCTTCTGACTCACCAGCAATTTTGGCTGGCTTGACGAGTGGCTTGCCTTTGTAGCTGACGCGCCAGATTCGCCCGTGAATTTTCGAACGGTTCGGGTCACGAATCGAATGCTGCATGTGACCCACCAGCGGGTTGTACCAGTCGAGAAGATACAGGGCTCCATCTGGTCCGAACTGAATATCAACTGGGCGGAAGTTCGGGTCCGAAGAGCGGAGCAGTGGAGTGACGGGATCGGCATGGTAGCCAGACCCTTCTTCACGCAAACGGTACTGCAACACTCCCTGAAAACCGATGCAGTTATTCAGCAGGAAGTCCCCCTGCATTTCGTCTGGGAAATTGCGGGACGAGACGAGTTCACACCCGCAAGTTGGACGCCATTGCTTTTCAAGGAACTGCTTCATCCCTGGGTGCTTTCGTGGGAAATCAATATCCCCTGAAAATGGACCCGCAATGTAGTTGTTTCCGCCGGAAGCATCGGCGATCAGATTCTGTCCCCATTTGTCGAAGACCTGTCCCCAGGGATTCGCGAAGGTATAGGAGACGAAGTTGCTGAAGTGTGAAGACTTGGGATCGTAACGGTAGACCGCTGCATTTGCGGATCGGGTCAATCCGTATGGAGATTCGATTTGCGAGTGGTGGAAGATTCCTTCCGCAAAATAGAGTTCTCCCCCCGGTCCCCATTCAAACGCATGCAACGCATGGTGAGAATCGCCAGAGTCGAGCCCGTTGAGGACGTATTCCTGTTTGTCGGCTTTGCCATCCCCGTCGGTGTCTTTAAGAAACAGCATATTTGGTTGGGATGAGACATACGCCCCTCCGTCACCAAGTTCGATGCCGATGGGGATATACAGTTTGTCTGCGAAGATCTGCTGATGATCTGCTTTTCCATCCCCATTCTTGTCAGACAGAATCAGAATCTTGTCGTTGACTGGGACACCGGGGAGATACTGAGGATAAGCAGCATTGGTGGTCACCCAAAGCCGTCCTTCGGAATCGAATGTCATCGAAACCGGGTTTTGCAGCTCGGGAAACTCGACCTCGGATGCATAGAGGTTGACCTCGAAACCGTCGGCAACGGTGAAGCTCTTCAATGCTTCTTCAGGCGGAGTCAGGACGATCTCTTTAGTGAAGTTGGTTTCGATGGCAGGCAATTCGCCAGTGTTCGAGTCGTCAATTTTCGCGGGAAGCTGTTTCCCCTGGGAGGCTTCCCAGACTCGTTGATCGCGGTTGGCGATCATTTTTCGCAGCTTTTCGAACTCCGGTGGGAAGTTCACAACCCCGAATGGCTTCTTGCGTCCACCGTAGATGTAGTACCCGTTGACTGCTCGATAGTCATAGAAGAACTGCTTGTTCTTCTCGGTGACTTCCTGTTTGACAGCTTTCAAAACGTCAGGAGCAATTTTCGCAGGGGAGCCAAACAGTTCCTGGTCGAGAATCTTGGCCAGAGCCGCGTCCCCGGCTTCCGTCAGGTGGCATCCGTTGATTGTCAGTTGAGTCTTGGTGTCATCCAGCAGCGGTTCGGTCGGCTGGAAGAGATTGACGAACTGGACGCCGGCTTTCTCTGCCACCTTCTTCATTGCTGCTGTGTAAAGTGCAATGTTTTTGTTGTTGCGTGTGGCAGCTTTGACACCGGAGCCTGCCAGGTCCTCGTTGGCAATTGGAGAGAACAGGACGATTCGCGGAGCAACTTTGACTTCTCCCTGCTTGTCCTGTTCGTTGGGTTCAAACTTCCCGACAGGATAAGTATGGGTGGGGTACTTCAGCTGTTTCAGATCTGCGAGAAACTTTTCAAGGTCACGTTCAAAGGCAGGAATTCCTGATTCCCCGGCGAACGATTCATTGAACCCGAAGAACGCGAAAATCACGTTTGGCTGATGGTCAATCAGAGTGTGCCCGTGATCCTGAAAATCCTGTGATCGTAGTCGCAGAGTAATCGAATCGCCGGACCAGCCCAGGTTGCGGTAGACAAGGTGTTTGTCTGGAAACCGTGCATGCAGCAAGGTTTCGAAGTTGTTGTAATACTGTTGCCGCTCGGCCAGCGTGTTACCGATCACGACGATTTTGTCGCCACGTTCAAAGGTCAATGGCTCCGCTGCGATACCTGACTGTGGCAATACGGAATGCCACAGACAAACAGCAGCCAGACACAACAGAGGTCTCAGCATCGTTGCTTCCTGTGAGGGGAAATCAAACCAGTACCACTCGCAAATTTCTTGGGTTCAATTAGCGCCAACTGTGTAAGGTTTGCGGGGGATTGAACTTACTGTGGAAATTTCTGCGAGTGATCCTGTTACATAATCGCGGTTTACGTTGCGGAGTTGAGGTGAGCAGTGAGGAGCCACGAAGGCCGTCCGTTGTTGTCCGGATCGCATCCGAGCTCCTCTGTCTGATGTGCGAATCATTCGCAGATTCTCCACCAAGACGGTTTTTACGCTACAACCAGTCAACTCATAAACACTCGTTAATTGCGATTGTGGCGTAAGTTCGATTCAATGTAAAATGAGGAACGGTATTGACTTCCTGAAATCTTAGGACACTCTTTAAGCAAGAAGGACTTGCGACGACTCTTGCCGAATTGAAGTTCCCCACCAGCCAAATCGTCCTATCTCCCGATTATCACAGACCCTGTGGTTAAAATTATGGGCCTGAATTCCTATTACCTGCGTCTCCAGTTGAACCAGCACCTCAGCGGATCGCCGTACGCATCCATCTATTGGAAAGGAATGCTGCTGGGCCTGTTGATCGCTGGACTCTGGACGTTTGTTTCGACGCCATCACGGCAGATCACCGCTGGGACAATCGAGTCGTCTAAGGGGACACAGGGCGTCGATGACGACCACATCGAGGCGCGAGGACAGTCGGCCAGTGAAAGCATGGCAACGCCCTCAAAGATGACAGACAATGCTGTGGATGTCGTTGTTTCTAACGATGATCTGGTGGGAAGATGGTTGCTCGATCGGAGTATTCGCAGGGAGATTGATATTCGCCCTGACGGAACGGCCTCAATGAAGGTGACGCTCGACTTTCTCACCAGTCTGGTCTACGGAAAAGAATTGACGTTGAATCTGAATTGGACGTTGCAGGGGGATCTGCTCACTCATACGGTTGTCAGCGGAGTTCCCCAGGAAAATGTCGATCGACTGGTTTCACAGTACGGAGCTTCGATGACCTATCGTGTCGTGGAATCGAACCCAAATGGGATGGTTCTGGAAGGCCCGTTGAATTCCAAATCGCGCGAAGATTGGAAGCCGATTCGCTAGGACTGTTCTTGAGCGAAAGCGGTGTCTCTGGCACGCGACATCCGTTTTATCCCTATCGCGCGGCCACATGAGACGAGGCCAGATCGGGTTTCTGCAAGCGTCAGGGCGACAGGGAATTTTCTGGAACCAGCCTGGAGATGATCTCTCGTGCAAGTGGCCGATGAAAATGCTCTAATGCGATCACAGGAGAATCTGTAGAACGAGTCGCGTTTGCTACCGTTCTGGTTATTTTTAAGTGGATCGAGCCCAGTTGTGAGTACATCCTTTCGTGGGGCACAGGAGCGTGTCCGGACAGTCGCCGTCATCGATATCGGGACATCCGCGATTCGAATGGCAATTGCCGAGATTCAGCCGCAAGGTTCAATTCGAACCCTGGAATCGCTGACACAAGCCGTTCATCTGGGGACGGATGCCTTTATCAGCGGGGAACTCTCACGAACGACAATCGAAGAGTGTGTTTCTGTCCTGCGCAGCTATCGCAGCAAGCTCGATGAATATCGGATCACCAGACCGGAAGATATTCGCATTGTCGCAACCAGTGCGGTGCGGGAAGCGCTGAATCGAATTACTTTTATCGATCGCGTTTTCGTCGCGACAGGGCTGTCGGTTGAAACTCTCGACGAAGCGGAAGTTCACCGAATCATCTTCCGCAGTGTGCAACCGCTTCTAAAAGAACGGGCGTCTCTCTTCAAATCAGAATCGGTGGTTGTTGAAGTTGGCGGCGGAAACACGGAACTGCTGACCCTTGTGCAGGGAAACGTGTCTTACACACACGGGTTCCGTCTCGGTTCGTTGCGGCTCCAACAACTTGTCAGTACCTATCGTGTGCCGAGAAATAAGGTTCGGCAGGTTCTGGAAGGGGAGATTCACAGTCATCTCGAACCTTTTCATGAGCAATTCAAATCCCATACCGGAGCGAATATGGTCGCCATGGGCGGCGATATTCGTTTTGCTGTGCAGGAGATCCTGAATGTCTCGCTGACAGATGACAAACTGGTTGAGTTGTCTGTGGCCAAGCTCACGAAGTTCATCGAGTACATTTTCTCTCGCAGTGAAGAGCAACTGGTCAATGAATTCCATCTGACGTATCAGGAAGCCGAAACGGTGGGGCCGGCGTTGCTGGTCAATCTCCAGTTTGCGTCATTGCTGGAAGTCCCGAAGATTTATGTCTGCAACATGAATCTCCGGGATGGCCTGTTGCGGGACATGTTCGAAGGTGGCCTTTGGACAGACGATTTTCAGAAGCAGATTATTCGTGCCGCGTGGGAACTGGCCCATCGTTACCATGTTGACGAAGATCATGCCCGGACGGTCGCGGAACTGTGCCGGCAGCTGTTTCGGCAGCTTCGTAAAGAGCATGGTCTGGATGATCGGTATGAGACATTGCTTTATGTCGCGGCGGCGCTTCATGAAGCTGGGGCATTCATCAATGTCTCAAGCATGCACAAGCATTCGATGTACCTGATCATGAACAGCACGCTGTTCGGGTTAACGGCGGACGATCTGCAGCTTGTCGGACTCGTCGCCCGGTATCATCGTCGCTCGATGCCGAAGACGACTCACCAGCCATACGCGTCGATGGACCGTACCCGCCGAGTGATTGTTTCGAAACTTGCCGCGATCCTGCGCATTGCACTTGCACTGGATGCCTCCCGAAATCAGCGAATCCGCCAGATTGAATGCAGCCGGGTCAGAAACCGAATTGTGATTTCTGTTTCCACGACAGAGGATCTTTCGATCGAGCAGATTGCGCTGCGAAGGAATCAGGGATTCTTCGAGACGATTTTTGGCCTTGATGTCTTTTTGCGATCGAAGATGAAGCCGACCGTTTCTGAACGGACAATGTTTTAGCAAGTTTGGGTGAACCTGCTGGCTGAGAGGGTGTCTGGAAGGAAGGCATCTGCAGGGCCACATGCGGATGCCCCCGTGCCAGAAACGTTGGAGAACCTCGAAATCGCTCTCCATACAAGACGCATCAGTGGGCTGTGGTGCGTTTGTGTGGGCTGGTGATAATCCGAAAAGAATTGTTCACCGGCACTTCTCGCCATGTCCAAGACGTTTTCATAAAAAGTCTTACGATGTTTGGCTTGTTGGGTTGAAAGTCATCTTCGTTTGAAATATTTTACGCCCACACACCTTCCCCGATAGCTCAATCGGTAGAGCGGCGGACTGTTAATCCGTAGGTCGTAGGT
>JBEBTF010000239.1:0-5916 GCA_040393865.1 Planctomicrobium piriforme
TTCACAGAATGGATCAAGCCGGTCGAGAATTCTGTTTGTCACGGTTAATTGCGTAAATCGTGGTGGACTTCATTCTTGTCACGGCTTTTTCTTGCTTCTGCATTTGTTACCATACAACACTGCTGTTCAATGTTTGCTGATGGGATTCGGTTTACCCGGATTTTCGACAGCGGCTAGTGATCATGTCTCTGTCGACAGATGCCGTTTGGGAGAGAGAAATCGTGCGTGTTTTCGAAACGTTACTGCTAGCCTGCTGCATGTCTGCCTGTCTGATTCCATCTGCAAACGCAAATGATGGTTTCGTCGAGATCTTTAACGGCAAAGACCTGACAAACTGGGACGGCAACCCAGAACTTTGGTCCGTCAAAGATGGCGTCATCACTGGCGTCTCAGACGGTTCAATCAAGGCCAACCAGTTTCTGGTCTGGACCGGAGGAAATGTTTCTGACTTCACGCTGGTTGCTGATTTCCGACTGGAAGGCAAAAACAATTCCGGAATTCAGTACCGATCACAGCGCCGTCCAGACATCGGTGACTGGGTTGTGAGAGGCTATCAGGCGGACATTCACGCCAATCCTCCTTACACCGGCATGCTGTACGAAGAAGGTGGCCGGGGCATCATGGCCGAACGAGGACAGAAAGTTCTCTATAAAGCAGATGGCAGCAAAGATGTCTCCAAACTTGATGTTCCAGTCACTCCGATTGAGCTCGCTGACTGGCATCAAATCAAGATCGTCTGTCAGGGAGATCACATCACTCATTACATTGATGATGTGAAGACCATCGAAATCGTTGACCACCAGGTTGCCGCTCGGAGTCTGGAAGGGGTGATTGCACTGCAGTTGCATGCTGGCCCACCGATGAAAACTCAATTCAAAAATATCAAGCTGTTGGTCAAAAAGGAGACAAACGCTCCTGCTGCACCGGGTCAGCCCACCGAATAGAGTTGCGTTAATCTCCAATTCAGAAACGCCACTCATTGAATAATGAAACCGTCTGTCTCTGCTAATTCCTTATTGGAATACAGATTCAGACGGTTTTTCTTTTGGACATTCAGGCAGGGGAAATGCCCCCTTACTTGACTGGAAACTCGGCGGGTACCGTCTTGGGCATTGCATCGAGTTCATCAAGCCGGAAGCGGACTGCAACGACCGAATTCTTTTCTCCTTGTGGAACGAGTTGCACATAAGTCACAGTGAAGAATGTGCCATCTGGAAGCAGTTCCAGGCCAGGATAGCCAGTGTCAAATTTCCGGCCATGCTGATGCAATAGCTTCACGCGATACTGACCATCTCGGCCGTTGATCACATCGTCATATGTTCCGACCCAACCAACGAAGTGCCCGCGAGTCGGTCCTTCGGCGAGATCACGAAAGACGACGACCAGCCGACCATCAGGAGCATATCTGGCGAGGTGTCTGTCTCCCGTCAACGACGCAGTGAGTTCTTTGGGGGAGGACCATGTTTTGCCTTCTACATCACTCGTGATGTAGAGCGAGTTCCACTTTCTTGTGTTTTCGCGAATCAACATCAACAGTTGCTTTCCATCCGGCGAACGAATCACCGCTGGCTCGCATGGGTAACCGCCGGGAAGAGAACAGACAATACGGGAGTCTCCCCAGGTCAGCCCCCCGTCAGTAGACGAACTCTGCCAGATGGATCGCGGGGTCTTGTCCTTTCGCTCATCGACAAGTTCATCGCTGATGCCGCGGTGATACCACATCAGCCATTTTTTGCCTCCGTCCACAGCGATGACGCTGATCGGGGCAACGATGCATTTCAGCCCATTCGGCTGCATCTCGGACCACGTCTTACCGTCATCCGGAGAAACAGCCTGATACATCGCTCCGTTGCCAGCGAACGCAAAGATTCTGGCAACGCCATCCGGCCCGACAATTCGATGTAACGTTGGACAGTTGATGACCTGTTCCCAGTTCTTTGGAACCGGCAGCAGTTCACTCCATGTCAGTCCGCCATCAGTGCTCTTCTTGATTGGTCCACAACTGCCGCCGTGGTTGAGTGTCCACGCGACAAAGATCGTCTTGCCATCTGGCATCAATAATGAATGAGGATGCCCCTGATAAACCGATTCGGTTCCGCGAGCAATGACAGTCATTCTCGAAGGATCAGAGGAGAGATCCGCAATCGGCAAGGGAGACTGTTTGGACAACTGCGGTTGAAGAACCTTAGGCTCTTCAGCATCGGCGACAGATGTTCCCGAGAATGCAAGAAGTCCCCCGACAAGAAGTGTGCTCAGGGACTGACGAAATTGAGTAAACAACTTCAAACCTCCTTTGGTCTCAACGTATGAAAAGGAAGGTCAAACAGACGGCCACGAGCGACGTGATCGCCAGATTTAGATCACCTTGCGAAATGCTTTCCTGCTTCCGCCACGCGGAGAGTTACGTTTCATTCTTCGAAACGGCCGCTGCGCGGGCACTCGGTAGAGCAAACTGCTCTAGACATGTTTCTGTGGTGTCGTCGTCGCAGCCTTTTCCAGTTGTTTCTTGCGTCCTGCCTGTTCCAAAATGGATACGATGACAAGCAGGCAGAAGACCAGCGCCAGCACCAGAATGGCTCCGCTGGTTCCATCGACATGATACAGCAACACCGCCCCCAGACCTGTGGTCAAAGTGGCGAAATGAACTGTGAGCACCGATTTTTTTCGGCTCAGGCCAAGATCATTTAATCGATGAGAGAAGTGATTACGGTCTGGCTGGAATGGGCTGTTTCCATTCCACAGGCGAATGCTGATCACAGTAATAAAGTCATAGAGCGGAATGGCCAGGATCAGCAACGGGGCAAGAAGTACATGCTGTTGAGTATGGTTCTCTTCATAGAAGGTGCCCAGAATCGTCATGGTTGAAAGAATCAACCCGATGAATGTACTTCCAGCATCTCCCATGAAAATCTTGGCCGGCGTCCAGTTATGCCAGAGAAATCCAGAGATTGATCCTGCGAGAACCAGCAAAGCCCCCCCGACCAGCCATCGTGGTTCACCGGGCATTTGCAGCATGATCCACGAGAACATGATGGAGGCGACGAGGCCGATTCCGCCACAGAGCCCATCCATGTTATCCAGAAAGTTCAGCGAGTTGATCAGGACGACAATCCAGATGACTGTCAGACTCGCTCCCACAAAAGGATGTGAGATAAAGATTGTTGCGCGAACGCCTCCGCAGACGAGAGCAATCGCCAGTAAGAACTGAACCGAGAGTCTGGCCTTCCAAGGGAGACCGTATCGGTCATCCAGCAGCCCCATCGCCATCAGAACCGACCCGGCAGCGATAATCCCCCAGAGCTGGCCAGAGCGTTCGAGCACACCGGGAAGATGAACACCAATCTGCTCCAGCAATGCAATCGACGGAGTGGGTAACTGTGCTTGCCACCAAATCACCAGTTGAGCAATCAACAAGGGCAGCACGACACCACAATAGATGCCAATTCCTCCTCCCAGTGGTGTTGGAGTGGTATGCACTTTCCGAGCGGCAGGCTGATCGACCAGTCCCCAGACCGGAGCCCACTTTCGCATGCCCAAGGTGACGATCCAGGAAATGACGAACGCCGGGATGGTGCAGACGCAAACAAACCAAACCATCCCCAACACTCCTGAACTGACTTGGAAATCAATCGAATCACACGAGACCGGATTTGAACTCACGGTAACAGATTCTGCGACTGTTTTGTCAGAATGGAAGCCTAAACAGGGAGGCAAATGGGGCAGGTAAAAAAAGAACAGGCGTCGTCGAATCTCTTCGACAACGCCTGTTCTCGCATGGTGGATATCGAATTGCCGGTCACGTCACGGCACGCCGCGAAAGTCGTGCATAAGTACGTGGAAGCATGTGATTCAATCGTGGTGATGATCAGCGGCCCGCCGGTCTCAACAGATTACGAAGCGGTTGACTTGTGATCGCTTGTCTGAATGCCACGTTCTCGCTGGATCGCCTCGTAAACTTCCTGTCGGTGAACTGGAATCTCGGCTGGAGCCTGAATTCCGAGGCGAACTTTATCCCCACGGATATCAACGACGGTGATCACAATGTTATCGCCAATCATGATACTTTCGTCGCGGTGGCGTGATAGTACGAGCATCTTCCTGACTCCTCGTTGGTGTCCTGCACTTTGAGCTGCGGACGTTGTTTCAATCGTAGTTGTATGACGTTACCTGATGTCTCAGATGGCTTTGCATTCCATTTGCTGACACACCATTGATCGTCCATCTGGTATGCTGAGGTGGAACGGAAGGAGGCGTATTTTACGTTATCTAGACAACACCGGTGAGGTGAACCTGTTGTTCCAATTATTCGTCGTGGAATCATGTTTGATGCAAAAAAACACAAAATTTTCGAAGAATTGATTCAAGGTTTTCGTAAATAGATGAAAAACGGATCTTGATTCTGAGCACGCTGGATTTGTGCGTCGCGTTCTCCTCCGAGGAGAGTGAGCCCTTGGCGGCAGCCGTTTCCCATGGTGTCGTCTCGATGCGGCACAGCTAGATCACCCTGTGAAATTGCTTCCACACTTCCGACACGCGGCGAGTTGCCTCTCATCAATCCAAACGGCCGCTGCGCGGGCACTCGGTAGAGCAAACTGCCCTATCTCGAAGATGGTGCGGCCATGGAATGAAGAATGCAGTACGTTGAAGCCACCGGTAGAGGAGTCGTCGAAAAACCAGAGGGTGTGACCGATAAGCTCAGCCGGTTTCTGAATCACGAAAAGAATGATCGGAACCTTCTTCGAACTGTTGGGGTTTCATCAGACAGCGACTCAATGAACAACATTGAGTCTATGAAATGAAAGACAAAACAGCATGAATCGCTCACTATGGGCTGCCGCCCTGATCACCTATGGCGTGTCTGGATCAGTCATGGCCCAAGGCATTCCGCCTGAAGAGTTGTTCCGGCAACTCGATAAAAACAAGGATGGAATACTGACTCTGGAAGAACTTCCAGATGGACAAATGCGGTTCTTTGAGCGTGTCGTACGGATCGGTGACACGAACTTCGACGGCAAGGTGACATTGGAGGAATTTCAAAACGCATTGAAAGACCAACAGCCAGCTGGCGATCCTTCACAGATGCGAGAAGCGGTTCGTCCCGACGCAATTCGCTCTGAACAACCGATGCCTGTTGAAGGGCGTCGATTTGATCCGGCAGAGATGTTTAAGCGACTGGATCGCAACGGGGATGGCAAACTCAGTCGAGACGAACTGCCCCCTGAAGCCCCCCGCATGTTGATCGCCATCTTTGAACAATCCGGTGAGGACAGTATTACACTGGAGCAGTTCCAACGGAGTTTCCCGTTAGTCAGAGGAGACCAGCCGTTTCAGGGAGAACGAGGGGGACCACGCGAAGGGTTTCGCCCGCAATTCAGTTTCCCGTTCATCAAAGTGCTTGATGAAGACGGAAATGGACGTCTGAACAAACAGGAGCTGTCCAAAGCCGTTGAACACTTCGACAAACTCGATATCAATGGTGATGGAGAACTGGACATCTCTGAAGTGACCGGCTTCGGAGGCTTTCGTGGCCGACCAGATGGAGGGCCCGACCCGCGCGGGATGGATCCGCAAGGAGGCTCCCAGTTCATGCCGGGTCGCCGTCCCGATATTCGTGATCCGTCAGCACGCCCCTCTGGAGGTCCAGATCCTCGCGCAATGTTCAAACGGATCGACAAGAACGGCGACGGCTATCTGTCCCTGGAAGAGCTTCCGGAAGGAATGCAAACCGTCTTTGATCGGATTGACCGTGATCAGGACAGCCGCATCTCGGAAGACGAATTCTCCGGAGTTCTTCAAATGATGCGAGGACAATTCAATCAGGGACGTCCATCACCAGAGCGAATGAATCCCGGTCAACAAGGAGGCAGCCCAATGTCGCAGCCACAATCAGAAGGATTGCAGCGAATTGAGTAGACC
>JBEBTF010000240.1:0-5886 GCA_040393865.1 Planctomicrobium piriforme
AATATCGCAGAACGAATGCGAGCCTGCTCGGCAGCGATAATGAACTCCGGGTCAGTACAGGTGAAGTTGGCCGCAGTCGCCACACACTGAAACGGGCTCAGGAGGAACCAGACCACTCCAATGAACACCGAGCAGAATGCGAGCAACTGTCGCTGACAGACATTCCGGACATCACAGCGATTCATCTCCGCCTCCTTGCGCCCTGAAACGTCGAATCCCTGTCTGCCTGATCGAAGCAACACGTTCGTATTTCCCGGTTCGAACCAGTTCGCGAAGGAGTCGAGCAGGGTTGAAACGCGATGGATTCTCATGGTTCATCCGGTTTAATCGCATCACAATTGCCGCGACCAACTCCGAACAGAAGATCTCTTCCAGATTCGCGACGGGAAAGAATCGCGTCATTTGAAAAACACGCGTCCCAGACAAGACCGCTCCCCCCATGTCGTATCGCAATTCCGGGAGAATGAACTCATCCAGCAGCAGCCGCGTCAGCATGCGGCTTTCTTCAGGCGTGAGCCGCTGAAAATGGGTCAGGCGATAGAGATCAACGCGCCCACCTGATTGGATGTAGTCCGCGATCCGGTCTTCCGGTCGATGAGCCTGAGCACCCTCTACCTGTTCCTCGCGAATCAGACATGCTCGAGAACAGAGAGTGGTCGATTCCGTCCAGATCATCGACTCACGCCAGCGACACATCAAAGCCACGTGAGATGGCCCGAGACGTAATGCGCCCGGCGGAAACAGTGAACTCGTTCCCCAGCGAATAACGCGACTCGCCCAGTCTGTGCCATAACAGGCAGCAATGTCCCCAGGCATCAACTCGAATGAAACAGGTTTGACGGAATTCCGACGTTCACTTTTCACGGAACAGCCCAGTCAAAGCACAGAGACAACAACACATGCGAGATGCAATGTGAACGAGAGACAAACACCTCTCCGTCATCCCATACAAAAGAGTTGCGCTCTCCTGCCCAGTCGTTATGGCATCAATGGAACTGGTCCTGTGAAATTCAGTGCGCCTCGAAGAGTTTCAATCAGGAGTTGCTTACGATGAATTCAAACATGACCCATTCGTTTTTGCGCTCAAACTTCTGTACCATTCAGAGATCATCAGATGATGCCAAGATGTGTCTCCGTGAATCGCTCTGGTTCACGACATGCATTCCCGATCCTTTTCTGAATAACAAACGATGACGGCTCCATCTCAAATTCCGTCATATTTGCTTCTCTTTCAGATTCTGCTGCCATTTCTGGGATCAGTGCTGCTGGCCAGTACGATTCAGCATCTCCGCACTCAATACCGCGTTGCCATTGGCATGCAGCTGGGGTTGCTCTGGTCTGCCGTCATGCTGGCAATCACCATCATTGGCAAATCTATTGTCGGTGAAGCGACGCTCATTAGAGTTCAATGGAGCCTGCCAGGGGCCAGCGGGCTGACTTACGCTGACCATATTGTCTGGGAACTGGACGCCTACTTCACAGGGATGCTGGTTCTTCTTCCGTTCGTTTCCATCACAGCCAGCCTGTTTACAATCAGTAAAGACCTTCGTGAGCGTCAGGCAATCTGGCATCTGTTACTGATCGGAACCCTGCAACTCTTCTGGCTCGGTGCCGATGTCGTGTCATGTTTGACCGGTGCGTTCTTCTCTGCATTCATTCTGGCGAAGCTGTTAATTCAGCAGGGGAGCGAAGCCCGTCGATTCGCAGCCGGATTGTTCCTCTCCATTCAGTGGATTGGCTGCATGCTGCTGATGGGAGGTCTCGGAATTCTGATTGCAACCACAGCACTTGTTCAGGCGGCTCCTTACGGGATTCCGGAAGTGAGTTCGACGGCGATCCCGGAGATCATTCGCCTGTTGAATGACTCCATCAGTCACAATCCTGCTGCGGAAGAGCTTCTGCGGGAATACCGTGGTCTGCCGGTTTTGATTCTGCTGATTGGATTTGCCTTGATGGGAGCCTGTTTTCCTTTTCATGGATGGCTCGCACGGATCATCCATGTCTCCCCCATCGCGACGAGATTCTGGCTCATTGTCTGGGTGAAGGGTGTCATCCTGTTTGGAATTCGTATCCTCGCGGAAGTCGCTCCTCAGGTGTTTCTTTCCCTGCACAGTTGGAGTTGGGGAATTCTGCTGTTCGGAGCCCTGTTCTCTGCGGCCCTCATCTATCGGCAGACAGACGAAGGAAAACTCCTCTCCGCGGCCATTGTCTGGACCCAATCCTTGACACTGATCGCGGCCTGTTCTCTCGCTGGCGACTTCCCCCGACTTCTTGTTCCACTCGTGATCTGCCATCTTGCAGGGGCAGGATTACTTGCGGTTGCTCTCTCGATCACTTCCGCATCGCAACGTAATTGCCTGCAGGCTGCAGGCTGGCTCGCTCCTGTTCTTCTGACAGCACTCCTCACACTCACCTTGCTGCCGTTCAGCGTTGGATTTATTCAAAGCTGGTTTGCAATCACAAGTCTGCTGGAAGTCTCCGGGTTCACCGGACGGCTTGGCTGGATTGTGTATCTGACATCGAATGCCGTCGCACTTGCAGGAATCATTCAGATCGCGAGACGGATGGTGTTCTCAACCACGATCGATCCCGACCTGATTCCCGAAACGACCCATCACTCTTCAATTCTGACGGCGGAAGCGAATCGGGTTCTCGGTCGATCTCAGGTCGGACTGCTGGGCTTCTGGATCGTGATTGCAGTTCTCAGTGGACTGCTCGTTCCTATTGTCCTGCTGTTTGTCTAGCGCAAAAACGACACACGGTCGATCCGGTTCGAGACAGTGGATTGGGAATTCAGGTCAAGACCAAATTCGAGGCTGCACCCCCTCGTAATTCCTTGGAAAATCGTGAATTCTCCTTTAACGCTCCACTCCTCAACGGGCCCGCAGAAGTCAAATCAGGACGTTTTTCTCTCGTCAAAGCCTGATGAAACCACGTCTGCAAATCGCGACCAGATAACAAATTACATCACACCGCCTCACTCAAAAATCGTGCTTCATTCTTGCTGAGTGCAGGGATCAGAATTCACCTCGACGAAAAATTCCAATGCTTTTACACTTCGCGGCGATCAGGCAGGTGGCAGAGCCACTTTATGCCGCTCGCAAAGGAGTGCACATGTATAAGTTTCTGCTGTCGACCCGTTATCTGAAAACCCGATTTATTGCGCTCGCCAGTGTCATTAGCGTGACTCTTGGTGTTGCGACCATGATCGTCGTGAACAGCGTGATGTCCGGTTTCAGCAGCCAGATGCGCGAGCGGATTCATGCCACACTGGGCGATGTGATGGTCGAAGCGACCAGCATGGACGGGACAGACAATCCTGAACAGCTGCTGTCCGACGTCGAAGCCCTTGCTGGCCAATATATTGAAGCGGTCACACCGACCGTTGAGATCTATGGAATGATGAGTTTCCGATGGATGGGTCAAGACATCTATCGACTCGTCACTCTGGTCGGCATCGTCCCTGAGACAAAGAATCAGGTCAGCCCATTGGCGAAATACCTGATGAGCCGCCAGCAGATTAAAGAAAATGACGTTGTCGTTCGCGAGCCATTGCGCAGTGAAGATTCGCCGCTTGATTGGAGCCTGACAAAAGAAGGGCTCGAAGACCGCGCAAGTTGGATTCGGGCAAAGCAATTCGAAGACTTCAACCGCCAACTCAACACGCCATCGGTTACACAAACGACTCCTCCGTCTCAGAACCTCGGCGCTGCATCCGAATTTTCTCTGGAAGTGGGCGGAACTCCGAAGATTGCGAATCCGGATGCTCCTGATCTCGCAGACCCGTTTGCCAGTGCTGCCCCAGCGATCTCTCATGATCCCGAAGCTCCACAGGCAGCACGAATCTATGTTGGCTCCGGTTTGATCAGTTTTCCATTCAAAGAACGGGAAACTGGAATTGCCAAAACTCAGTACATGGCCAAGCCGGGGCAGGATGTCATCCTGACCACGATTAAAGCCGGTCAGCCAGAACCAGCTCCGTTCAAGGCCACCATTGTTGATGTCTTCAAGAGCGGGATGAGCGAGTACGACTCGAACCTGGTCTTCTGCAATCTTGAAGAATTGCAATACGTTCGAGGTATGCTGTCTGGTCCCGACCCAACCCGACCACACGATAATCTGGACTGGAAGAAGGGTGCGATCACCACTCTCCAGATCAAACTGAAAGACTATCGCGACGCTGCAGAAGTGGTGCGAAGACTCAGTCAGGGACTGGACTATAAATATCAGGTGCGGACATGGGAGCAGAAGCAAGGCCCATTGCTTGAAGCCGTTGCTGTGGAATCTGCGATTCTGAATGTGCTGCTGTTCTTGATTATCACCGTTGCTGGCTTCGGGATTCTCGCGATTTTCTACATGATCGTGGTGGAGAAGACCCGCGATATCGGCATTCTGAAGGCACTGGGAGCCAGCTCCCGCGGGATCATGGTCGTCTTCTTGTCCTATGGACTTTCACTCGGTATCGCAGGAAGCGGTGTCGGTGTGATCTTAGGGCTGTTGTTCGTCTACTACATCAATCAGATCGAAGCGTTGCTCTCCTGGTTCACAGGTCGCAAAGTCTTTGACGAAACAATTTACTACTTCCATGAAATCCCGACGGTTGTCCATCCATCGATGGTCATCTGGGTCGCATTGGGAGCAATGTTAATTGCCGTTCTGGCGAGTGTTTTGCCTGCCCGCCGAGCCGCTGCACTCCATCCTGTACGTGCGCTTCGATATGAGTAAGATTCATCACATCATCACGATGTGAGCTCTCTGAAGTGCACTGATCCATTGGTTGCTGACATTGAATCACTCGTTGTGAAGGTCATCCCATCCTATGCCGCCGACCAGAACAATCCCCATGACCTCTGCCCAACCTCACATTTGCGCCAAGGCGCTCGATAAAGCCTACCGCAAAGGGGAACACAGAGTTCCTGTGCTTCGAGGCGTCGATATCTCCCTGTATCGTGGGGAGTTTTTGTCGATCGTCGGCAGTTCCGGGTCCGGAAAAAGCACCCTGATGCATCTGCTCGGGTTGCTCGATGAACCAGACAATGGGGAAGTCTGGCTGGATGGCACCCGGATCGACAAACTTCCAGCAACAACCCGAGATGAACTGCGAAACAACGTCTTCGGGTTTGTGTTCCAGTTCTATCATCTGCTTCCGGAACTGAACCTTTTGGAAAATGTGTTGTCTCCTCTGATGATCCGCTACTCGTTCCTCCAGTATTGGCGGAATCGCAAGGAACTGCGGGAAAAGGGCTTGGAGATCATCGAAAAGGTCGGACTGTCACACCGTCTGAAACACCGTCCATCTGAGTTGTCCGGGGGGGAGATGCAACGAGCGGCGATCGCCAGAGCCCTCGTAGGTCAACCTTCCGTATTGCTCGCGGACGAACCGACAGGGAATCTCGATTCGAGAACCGGTCAGGAAATCATGACACTGTTGCACAAGCTGAACACCGATGATCACCTGACAATCATCATGGTGACACACGATGACGCCATCGCCAATCAGGCTCAGCGGATTGTCCGACTCAGCGAAGGTCGGATTCAGGCACTTGGGGAAGCCGCCTGAGAACGAACGACGGCAGAAAACTAAGCAGTCCATTCAAACGAATAGAGTTGAGAACGTCATCATCGCATTTTGCGAACAGGTGAGGTCTCTGCGAGTTCGGTTCAGATATGATTCGCAGGCTTCTTCGTTCCACGATGACGACTGACTTGTTCTCGATCTTCCGAACAACGTCTGTAAGTGGAAAGATCGCAGTAAGTTCCGCTGCGTAGAAGTTGAGGGGCCACAAACGCACGCATTGCTGGTGTTCCCAATGCATGGCGACCCTCGCTTCGAGCGTTTCCAAAAATCATGCAGCGAATCTGGCACGCGGGATTCAGCTTTTCTCC
>JBEBTF010000241.1:0-5859 GCA_040393865.1 Planctomicrobium piriforme
CAGGCACGTTCGGCCAGTGCTTCGGCTTTGGTCACAGAGTCTGTGATCTTTTCCAGAATTTGACGGCAGGTCTCGTCGTCGACCCGACATTCGATTCCAAGTGCTGCCTGTCCGACTGCCGGAAACATGAGTGGGGGGGCCAGCAGGCTGGAGATCCGGTGCGCCAGATTGATTCGGCGTAATCCCGCTTCGGCGAGAATCGTGGCATCGAATTCGCCGCGATCTACTTTGGAGAGTCTGGTCTCGACGTTACCGCGAATCTCAAACAGTTGCAGGTCAGGACGAGCACGAAGAAGTTGCGATCGGCGGCGCGGACTGCTCGTTCCAATCTTTGCACCCAAGGGAAGATCGTCGAGCGTTCCCGGTTGGCCGTTGGGGAGAACGAGTGCATCCAGTCGCGGGGCACGTACTGGAATCCCAGCGAGTGCGAGCCCTTCGGTGAACTCAGTCGGAAGGTCCTTCAGTGAGTGGACAGCAATGTCAGCATGTCCTTCGAGGACGGCTCGTTGAACCTCCTTCGTGAAGACTCCCTGACCTCCCATCGAAGGGAGAGATGACTTCAGATCCCGGTCTCCAATCGTGGTCATCGGAACCAGTTCGACAGTGCAACCTGGGGCGACGCGACGAATTTCGTCGGCAACATAATTCGCCTGCCAGAGTGCCAACTGACTCTCACGAGTCGCAATTCGAAGTGTTCTGTCCACAGCCAGGCTCACGGGTCACGTCGTTGTCAGAATGAAATACAAGCGGATTCATTGCCTGTATTGTGACATGATAGATCAAATGACTGTCCACTGACCACGATAACGCAAGATTGATTGCCGATTGTTCTCACATGTTTGTGCGCGATGTGGACCTGCAAGGGCGGTCTATGAATTGAGGGTCCGGGCGAGGACCGCGACATGGACAGATGCGGCCCCGGCTTTCAAAAGGACTGCAGAGACGCGATTCACGGTTGTTCCTGTTGTCAGGACGTCATCTGCAATCAAAACTCGTTTCCCGGCGACTTTTGCGAACTGTGTCACCTGAAATGCTCCCTGAAGATTTTTGCGCCGCATCGACGCACTCAACGTGTGCTGCCGAGGTGTCCATTTTCGTTTGCGGAGAATGTGTCTGTGGACAGGAAGTTGCAGGTGTTTTCCCAGTGTTTCGGTGATGGCGTCTGCGTTGTGGCCAGCATTCCGGAGACGATCGACCCAGAAGTAGGGAATGGGCACAATCAGATCGCAGTTCCACGCCTGCATTTGTTGCAGATTTCGTTCGCATAACCAAGTGGCCAGAGTTTTCGCCAGTGGACGCTGCCCAGGTAGTTTGCTCTGAATGCAGATCTGTTTCAAAGTCCCATCGTAAGCACCCAGGCTGACTGCCTCTTGATAGAGGCGCTTTCCTGCATTGCAATGGGAGCACCCGTCTTGCGTTTGCAGATGCGGGCCCACAGGAGCAGAGCAGCAGTGACATCGATGTTTGATGTCTGGAGCAATAGCCTGTTCACACGTGTTGCAGATGACTTTGTTGCGACATTGCCGGTTTCGCGTTCCGCACCATTGGCAGTGAGGTGGATAGACAAAATCGAGTGCATCTTTAACCAGTGTGGAGGCCCATTGCGGTTTCATTGCCCCAGTGTCGCTTTCTCCTGAAGACCGGATTTCAAGGCTTCCAATCGGTTCTGTATTTGAGTGCTATTGAGGGGGAATCGCTTTGCCGTGTGGGTCGACGCTGGGAGAATCCAGCTCTGCTTCGAGCTGTGTCCGCAGGTCCTGATTCAAATAATGCTCCACTCGATCTGCGGACTCGTGCAATTGTGTGTCGGCGACATTGAAGTTCTTGTAAAGGTACGATTCCCAGAGACGGTGCCCACGAACCACTTCTGCGGCACGAGACTTTCCGGCCGGTGTCAACTGCATGGTGTCGCCTGTCGTGATGATCCATGCTCGCCGGCGCATTCTCCATTGGGCAACCATCCAGATGATGGGGCCAATCCATGCGGTTGAGTGGCGGACTTCATTCACTGTGATCGTCTTGTCTGCATCATTTTCGTCCATGCGATAGAGCGTTCCCAGGACGTCATCTTCTGCCATGCGACAGGCCATGGCCAGGTTTTCGATATGCCGGATAATTGGGCTGTGGCGAGGAGAGAACAGATAGAACAGCAGGAAAAAGCCTCCGCACGCGACGGCGATCATCCCTGCAGTGCTTGCGTCCTGCACCTGTGTCAGACCAAGCGAGCCTGCGATGATGCCGGGGACAGTCTTGGCGAGGATGTGTCCGACAAGTGCACTTGCAGCGGCGACGATCAGACTGATTGCGACCATTGCCGGGAGTCGTTCCGCAGCCAGCAGACCACATGCGGCCGGGACAATCAGAATGGCGACGACAAGAATGCTTCCAACGGTCGTGAATGCCATTACCATTGTTGTGGCAGTGACGGCCATCAGGCAGTAATTCACCAGTCTGGCGTTAATTCCGAGCGAGGTCGCCAGTTCTGGGTCGAATGCTGCCAGCGTCAGTTCCTTTCGGAACAGGGCCATCAGCAGTCCGTTGATCAGCAGCAGGCTGAGATTTGTTAACACTGCTCGCGGAACTTCGACGCCGCCAATCGAGACGGTGTCCCAGACTGCCATGACCAGTTGGCCGAACAGTACGCATTCCGGATCGATATGCACCGAGTCTGCTTTCAGGCGTAACAACAGCAGGCCGAGTGCGAAGAATGTGGTGAAGACAACGCCGAGTGCTGCGCTGGCCTCGACTCTCCCCATTCGCTGGATGCCTTCTGTCAGTAGAGCGGTCAGGACTCCAATGACAATTGCTCCAATCGCGAGCAGAACTGGTTCGACGCCTGCCATGGTCGCTGGAGACATCCAACCCATGGAGACCGCCCAGTTTGCTGTCAGGAATGCAATCACAACGCCTGGCAATGCGGTGTGACTGAGTGCGTCGCCCATCATGCTTTGTTGGCGGAGGACAAGCCAGATGCCAGGCAGAGTGCAGGACATGGCCGCAACGGCCCCGAGAATGACGATCCAGGTGTCAAGCAGTTCCCATTCCCAGACTCCCAGAACTGGAAGTGCGAGACTTGGAATCGCAGAACTGGCGAATGCCATCATCATGTCATGCAAACTCGGAAGATCGTGTTCAGACGCAGATACTTGTTCACAGACGCAATGCGTCCATGTTCATCGCGTCCTTATTCATCATGGAGTCTGCGGTCTCAATCTTCCAGTGTCAGGTCCCGCTTCAGTTTGAAATTGCGGGACGCAGTTTCTGTTGACTCATTCCCCAGACGGGTTTTGTCTGAGTGGGATCTGATTTTGTTCGCTGATCGGCAGGCTGATGCACCGAGGTCGGTTCGAGAAAATGGATTCCCCAGGCCAGAGCAATTCCCAGCAGCAAAGCAATGCTGAGCGGAATCCGATGGTGGGAGTGAAACTCCATTTCTGGTAACAGGTCGCTCAGCGAAATGCAGAGGAAGACCCCGGCAGAGAAGGCGAGCATTCCCCCAATGAGCAGAGGTTGTTGTTCCAGCAGCCAGTTGGATGTCACCAGAAACAGGATCGCTCCCAGTGGGCACATCATCGCGAAACCGGCGTTCACAATGATTTGCCAGCGTGCTGGCCAGTGCGATGCCTGCATCAGCGCGGTGATAGACAGGGCGTCGAGCGGTTTGTGCAGCAGGATCGCGAGAAAGGTGCCGAGGCCGAGATACCATGAACTGTGTTGGTGAATCGCGTCCCCTTGCAGGCTGGCCCCAAGAGCCAAGCCGTCAATCAGTGTATGAACTGACAATCCCAGAAAGACGCCGGTCCAGTCGAGTCCGCCTGTTCCTGGGACAGTGTGGGCTCCACCATGCTGGCAGGTCTTTGTGTTTGGTGCAGCCTGTTTTGGTTCTGTATAAGTGGCTGCTAGCTGCACTCCTCCATCATGGTCATGCGTGTGACCGTGATGCGAGTCGTGATCGTGATCATGGCTGTGCCCGTGATCACAAGAGGTTTCTTCAGATTCTTCCGGGCCAGCGTGATGGACATGATGCGGATCGTGATGGTGGAAGTGGAATGCTCTTAAAAGAAAGAACATCACCAGCAACCCTAGCATTACGAACACACTGACGCGGTTGATTTCGTTTGTACCGAGTACGGCGATGGCATGCGGCAGCATATGAAAGACGGCGATGCCCAGCATCAGCCCTCCCACAAAACTGATCAGCAGCTGCATCCGTTTGTGGGTTAAACGCACAAATCGCGGGAGGCTTCCTCCAAGTAGCGAAGCCGCAACAATCAAAATGCAGTAAACAGCCAGAACGAAATAAGTGGAACTCATGGTGGTTCGCAAACAGGCGATTTTTGGCGGACGAATGAACGTTCTCGGGAATGATCCTGTGTCAGCGGATTCAGACTGACCATCCGCTGAACGAGAACGTTACTTCACGGGCAAAACGCCAGAACAGAAGTCGTCAGCGAAGCCAAATAGAATAATCAATGTTTTGGCAAAAGTCTTGTAACTGTTATTGAATTGCAATTCGCAGGAATCTGCATCAGCGCGAAACAACGAAAATCAGATGATTTTCAAGGAAACTTGTTGGATGCTGGCGTTTCTCAAGTCGCGAGGTTGCAGGGGGCTGCGTCAAACTTGACACTGGCGGCGGTTCCGGGCCAAGATGCATCCAGATTTCCAGTTCCATTCGTGAATGGAAATTCCTCTCTGTCGATTGATTCACATATTCCTCCGTTGTCCGCCTGCCATCCAGATGATGTGGCGAATTCCGGTTCAGACTTCGAGCAACCTTCCGGGAACTGACAGAATGAAGCGGCGATATCGTGCATTTATGCTCAATGAGCTGCTCGTTGTGGTTGCTGTTGCCTGTATTTTGACTGCAGTTGCGATTCCTGCGATTCAGAACGCCCGAGAATCCGCCAGACGAAACCAGTGTACGGATCGGCTACGACAACTGGGGATGGCGTTAAGTCGATATCACGATACGAACAAAGTCTTCCCGGTAGGGCAGATTTCCAATTTGCAGAAATTGGATGCAATTGGACGGTATCTCGACCCTCAGGAAGCCAAGCTGGCACCGGGCGAAAAATCCGTTCGTCCCCCATCTGGGGCCAGCTGGATTGTTCCGATCCTGCCAATGCTGGGAGAAGAGGCCCTTTATCAGAACTGGCATCTATCGAAGAATGTACGGGCGAACGGGGATGGGAACGGGCCGGCTCAGATTGACATTCCAAAATTTTATTGTCCTTCCCGTCGAAGCTCGATGGGTGCAGGTGGAAGTTATTCCGGCACAGAACGGGTTGATCCTTCGTGGATCAGCGGAGGAAATGACTACGCTGGCTGCAGTGGTTCCGGGGTGACTTTCAAAGATGATGACGAAGCGGCACGACAGACGTACTGGTTGAATACCGCCCAGCTCGAAGCAACCGCACTCGCAAATGGCACCGGTTCTCCTTTCTCACAGGCCCCTCACCATGCAGGTGTTTTTGGTGTGAACACGGCAGTGGGGTTGTCTGCGATTTCGGATGGAACGTCGACGACGATTCTGGTTGCAGAGCGGCGATTGTTCAGTAACGCTGCCGCAGGATCAGCAGTGCCACCGGCCAGCGCATCGACACCAAATCAGCGACGCAGCAGCGATGGATGGGCGTTTGGCGGTCCGGCGACAATGTTCTCAACGCGGTTGGCACCGCAGCCACCGGGACCAAAATACGGCCGACATTTTGACGAAGCTGGCAGCGAGCATCCACTGGGGTTTAATGTAGTCTGTGGCGACGGGAGTGTCCGGTTTATCAGTCTGGGGATTGACCTGCGAACATGGAACAACCTTGGGAATATGGCTCAGGGGGCTCCGGTCAATGGTCTGTTCTA
>JBEBTF010000242.1:0-5850 GCA_040393865.1 Planctomicrobium piriforme
GTTTGCCAAACGAAAAAAGGCTCGTTGCAAATTACTGCAACGAGCCTTTTTCTTTTTAGTCGGAGTGACAGGATTCGAACCTGCGACTTCCTGCTCCCAAAGCAGGCGCTCTAGCCAAGCTGAGCTACACTCCGTGATTTTCCTGACAACGGATTGAGCACTTCAGGAGAGATCTCCTTGAAGGTGTTCATTGCTGTCGGGAACGGCATGTTATGGATTTTTTGGAGGAAAACAAGTCCACTTGGCATCTGTCAGGCAACTCGTTTCAGTTTTCCTCCAAAATCTTGATCTCACCCAATTCGATCCAGCAATTTCTGCCGAAAGAATTCCGTAATCACCGTGAAAATGACGACTTACACCCAGAAATGTCGCCCGTCCACCTGAACATTTGCTTCCAGATTTCGCACCGTGACTCACTGAAGATTGCGTGTGCTAAGTGAGAGGAGAAAGAAATTTTCTCTTTCGCCCCTCTCCAGACCACACACAGATCAAAGACCCGCGATATGGAATCAGGTTCGCGCAGGAATTCGAACCTGGCGACCGCCTAAAGACTGAAAATCAGCGAGTTCCGATCTGAGTCGCTCGGTTTCCGCCGAAAGAGCTTTTAATTGGTCAGCCTGCAACTGGGCTGTGTGCACGGCTTCCTCCAAATCCGGAAACAGACTGCGGCCGACCCGTGATTGCACGAGCTGGTCGGTCAACGCTTTCACCTTGCTCTTCAACCCTTTTTGCAATTGTCTGGTGAAACGGAAAATCAATGCTCCACTGATGATCAGAAGAAATAATCCGGCTGCGATGTAAAAATCTGTCGTCAGAAAACCGGCCTCATTCAGGAGAGTGTCATAGAAGAAGTTCTTTCCGACACGATAAAGGATGAACCCGAGATACAACGTCAGAACGAGTTCGTAGGCCGATCGACGCAACCAGCGCGAGTTCTCTTCTGCCTGCTTTTGAATCACCTCATCAATGCGCCGGCTTGCGCTCCCGAGAAAATCGGCTTCCACATTCATGGCGTTGTGCCGAAGATCCGCCTGGTTTCGACGTTGAACCAATTGAGAATTGAGAGCGGCGTCTAAAACATATCCCCGCATCACAATCTCTGATTCACGCAACAGAGAATCGTCTCCTCCTATCTGCCCGAGTCTTTGTAGTGCTGTCTCGGCGGCCTGCTCCTGACGCCGTCCTTCCAGCCATCGGGCTCCCTGCACCGTTCCCAATATCGCCACTTGAGCGGCACTTCTGGCTCGGAACAACATGGAGGACGCGACGAGATTTCCGAACCCGTTATAGATTCGCAGCACGCACGAGAAAGGGCTGAATCCCCAATTGTCTGTCACCGTGGAAAGCAGTCGACGCTCCCAGAGTCGGTGATTATTCAACAGTTCTCCCTGAAGCTGCTGTGCCATCTGCTGACAGAGCTTTTGCTGCTGGGCATCGATCACCTTGGTGATATTCGCCAATGCCGCCTGCTTTTCGTCTACGAAATGCAGACAACGATTCATCCCGGCCTGAAGTAGCTCCAGAACATTCGCTCGCCGCACCCGTACTCGATCAGAGGCTCCGAGCTTATTGAGAAGAAGATCCATCAGGCGCCCCATATCCCCGGTGGGACGCCGCCCGCTTCGCTGTTCATTGATCGCTTTGAGTGAATCGACGAAGAAAACTTCCGGGACTTCGTACTCGCTTGCCAGCGTTCGTTCCCAGTCTTCGCGAATATCTTCATCGAGGTCGGCATGGGTCTGCACAAAGATAATGCGAGATCCTGACGCAGCAGATTGCAGTTCATCGGCAACGCGTGCTGACCGGTATTTTTGCTGAGTGGAAACGTAAATCAACACGTCACAATATGGCAGCAGAGTTCGCAGTCGTTCGAGATTGTTGTTCTCGTCGCCCCCTTCACTGGTGTCGGGATCGGGACAATCCAGCAGGACAACATCTCTCAACAGATCTGCATTTCGCTGTATCACATCAAGTTCATCCAGTGGTAACCCAAGGTCCGCCGGATTCGTTTGAGAATGTGTAATCAGAACCGGTCGCTGTGTCGTGGGACGTTGTCGGCCAGACTTTGTGACTTCCTCTCCAACGAGAGCGTTTACCAGAGTGCTTTTTCCGGTCCCAGTTCCCCCGAACGTTGCCACGACAAGCGGGGTTTCCATGCGAATTCGAAGCGTTTCGACCCGTTCCATGACTCGGCGCAGCAACAACTGGCTTTTCTGGATCGGCTCCCAGTCACTTGGCTGATCAATCCATGCGTCCACCCGAGCGCGCAAGGAATCGATCGATGACAGCATTTCGAGTTGGCGAACTTCTGAAAGCGACATAGCACCAATAGACCAGCAACAATGAGGACCGCCATGCCAGCATCCTGAACAAAGACACTGTCATTTCTAAAATGGTAAACCAAACCGTTGTTTTCGGTTGCAGAGAATCAGAAAAGAAAACCGCTTTCTATGAGAATCTGTCCTGATTGAAAGAACAAGAGCAGCAATCCCTTCGAACAATACTTCTGGCACAGTTGCCGGAGAGCCGATGAACTTCGACAATACAGTCCCGGCGCGATCGTTCCCTTTTCCCAACCAGACAAGGCCAACGATCGATCAGGATTGCGAATTTCCAGTCCTGAGACGGGTTAGATGAACCTCACTTCCGCACGATCGCGTGGCAATGCGTTTGTTTGTTGAACCTGTCTGGAGCTGGCCCTGGGTGAGCATCGCTGCCATTGCGATGATCGCTCTGGTTCTCCTTACCTACCCACAACGGGTTCGTGGAGTGGCTCCATTCTGGCGAAAGGTTCTGATCGGGCTGCGGTTGTTCTCTGCATTGATTCTCATCTTTGCAATGCTTCGACCTGTAATCGAATACTCGGAATCAGACAAACAGCATTCAGAGCTTGCCATTCTGTTCGATCAGAGTCGCAGCATGCAGACGACCGACGGGCCGCGTGGACAAACTCGACGCGAAACGATCGTTCAACTCTGGAAAGAACAGGAGCCGATTCTCTCGGCGATTGGAAAAGAAATCGACCTGAAGCTGATGGACTTCGCCGAAGTGCTGACTCCGATTCAGGAGCCGGGCATTGAGGCGGAAGGGAAACAAACCGCCATCGGCAAAGTGCTCGACGAGTTGAGAGAACAATCCCGAACCGACCGACTTGCTGGAATTCTGCTTCTCAGTGACGGGGCACAACGCGCCGGGGGCGAAGACGATATCGATCCGCTTCAGGCTGCCCGTCGGCTGGTAGAAGAAAAAGGGGTCGCCATTCACCCCGTCGTTGTCGGGACATCTGAACTCTCCACCACAGGGCTCGACCTGGCGATCGATGATATGGAACTCGATCAGCCAGTGACCTTCGAGCGAAAGACGGTCCCTGTCCGGATGAAAGTCCGTTTAGAAGGGGCTGCTGGAAAGCAGGTTCGCGTTCGGCTGTTGATTGAAGATCGAAGTGGCAAAGCTCTCGGGGAATCAGGGCCATTAAACCCGATTCCCATCAGCCAGGACGCACGCCCCTTTGCAGACATTCAAACAACCGAAAACGCAACGGTGATGAATGTCGAACTGTCTTTTGTCGCCGAGCAGGCTGGCGACTATAAGATCGCTGCTGAAGTGATCCCGCAGGAAGGCGAGATTAAGTTAAATAACAATCGTCGAGAAACATTAATTACCGTTCGTAAAGGCGGACTCCGGGTCGCCTATTTCGATACGCTGCGAATCGAGCAGAAGTTTCTACGAGAGTTGAACGACACTGCAAAAATTCAGCTCGACACTCAGTTCATCGTTGGCGGACGTCGTGCGAATCCTTCTGTGCTCGACCCGAAACTCTTTGAACCCGGTGCCTACGATGTCTATTTGATCGGCGACCTGCCGGTGGAAGCCTTTCAGGTGCAGGGAAAGAACCTGCTGGCCATGCTCGCAGAACGGGTTCGCGAAGGCGCTGGACTGGCCATGCTGGGAGGTGCCAGAAACTTTGGAGCCGGGGGATATGCCAACAGTCCAATCGCTGAGTTTCTGCCGGTTCGTATGACACCCGATGAACGGCTTGCGCCAGACGCGCCGCCGTCCCCCGGTGTCGGTCATCCCGTCAAGATGCTGCCGACGCGCGACGGCGAGCGGAAGTATCTCATGCAGTTGGCGACTCAGGGAAACGACCGAATCTGGAGACAACTTCCCGAAATGGCTTGGGCGAACAAACTCGTCCCGAAATCTGGAGCCGTTGAAGTTCTCGCGGAGTCCGAGCAGCAGGAACCATTGCTGATCGTTTCTGATACTGGCAGAAGCCGTGTGATGGCTCTCGCGGTCGATGAAACATGGAAATGGCATCTGCATGGACATGCGGCAGAGCATCAACGATTCTGGCAACAGGTGATGCTCTGGTTGGCAAGAAAAGAGTTCGAATCCGATCAGCCAGTTTGGGTTCGAGTCGAGCCGAGGAGCTTCTCACCGCTTGCCACTGTCCCGATTGAGATGGGAGCGCAGGATGCGGACGGAAATCCTCTCGCCGATGCTCAATTTGATGTTGAGGTGATTCCGCCGAATGGAGAGATCAAGAAGCTGACGCCACAGAAACGCGGCGAGAGTGGTTTCGCAGAGTTTTCACAAACCGCAGAGCCGGGTGACTATTGGGTTCGGGTCTCTGCAACTCACAAAGGCGAATCGCTCGGAATCTCGGCGATGACCCGATTTGTGATTGATGAGCGCGATCTTGAGCTCGATAACCCAGCGGCTGATCCAACGCTGATGGCAGAGCTTGCTGCCATCACTGGAGGCAGCGTTGTTCCTTCAGAACAATTGGGCGAATTCCTGACGACGTTACTGAAAGAAGGAATTCCTTCTGAGCTGAAGAGGACCAGACGGATCAACCTCTGGGATAACTGGCCTCTGCTTCTTTTATTTATCAGCATCATGTCGCTGGAATGGACCATCCGTAAGTGGAAAGGTCTCGTCTAGCCAACGTCCGCGATTGCATTCACGCTGCGTGTAATACAGGTGAACAATCAACAGTAGCTAAGATGCATGGGCATTGAATCGAAAATAAAAATGACCCGCACAAGTCATCACCAGATCCACAACAATAGAGTTCACTTGCGTTGAACGAACTCGGTTTGTGGTCTGCAATAGATCGTTCGTATGACATCAACGAGCGTCGGCAACTCAATCGGTGATGTTGGGCCGTACACCGAAGAGAGACAATTGCCACCCCGACGATGGATGCATAGCCACACAATAAACCGAACTGGTTTAGAATGGCTTGTAATCGAGAGCGACAGTGCTGGTCGGAGCATAAGCGGTGGTCGTGCCTGGCATCATGACCTGCTGTCCGATTGGCTGCAGTGAACCGCTCGGATAGACGCCGCCGCAGTTACCAGTTGGGCAGCTCGGCTGCATGTACTGAGGCTGGTAAGAAGGCTGAAATGTCTGCATCGCTGGAGAATACCCTGCTCCATACCCCATGCCCCCGCCGCATGGGCTGCATGCACGCTGTGCGCAACATCCTGTACCTGTTGCCAGAGCTGCCAACGCGACAATGCTTGCGAACCGCTTCATATCAAATTCCTTTTGGATTTAAGACGCAACAGTGATGGGTGGCGAGGAAACTTGCCTGCCCAAGGCGTGTTTCAGCGGCCGAAACGTTGAGTGACTGGAAGATGGGAACAATGGGGATCACAGCCAGTGAATGGAAACTTTTGGTGGCTGCGGACCGGGAAATTATGCCGGACGCCAGATTGCGTCAATACGAATTCCAAGAAATCAGAACTTAGGCTCAAGTTCCAAAAGATCACAACCGAGAGCTCGCCAACCCCAGCGTTTTGTCTGGCCAATCTTTGTAATTAATTCAATCACGAAGTCTGCTTC
>JBEBTF010000243.1:0-5849 GCA_040393865.1 Planctomicrobium piriforme
TTGATCGAACGCGGAGAAATGCGGAAAACTGACCGCGATCAGCTCACCGATTTCTATGACGTCTACGACTTCGATCAGGCACTCGATCAGGACTACAAAATCGATATTTCGAAAGCACTTGACTGTTCGAAATAGTGCCAAGGAGAGCCCTGTTGTCCTGCCCGCGTTTCAGGCCTCTGGTTCAGCTTTTATGTTTCTCTTTGAATGGTTGTGATGGCGACAGCAGAACCCAGTTTCACTCCCGTCTTGAACGTTGATGCGGCTGTGCGTCCTGATCGGCGTTTATGGATCGCGTTGGGTGTCGCTGGCCTCTGGATTTTGCTGTTAGTGATTCTGACGATTTTTACGGCAAATCCGATCACTCTCAATCGCATTCAGATTCAGGAGTCGACGCTGATTGTCGTTGGAACGGTGACCGGGAAGGGAACAATCACTCGTTCTGATGTGGGCGGGCTGGCCTGGCCGGATCAGGATGAGATCGTCGTTGAGAATCTCTCACAAGCGAAGGCTCGGGTGGGGCAGACCTATTTGTTCCCGTTGAGGCAAACCGGGCGTCAAGCAAATGGAGATGGGGCCATTTTTGAAGTGACTCCCACATTGCTGCCGGATCATAGCCCTCTCATTTATCCTGTTGAGCCAGAGACGTTCGCTCAATTAAAAGAGATCACCGGAGCTTAAGTCAGTCGGTGCAAGCCGGGTGACGACTCTGTAGCTGTGTCGCTGCTGCTGACACGGATGCCGACCTATTCGAGACCCCGCTTTGGGTTCGGATTATTGTACTTCTTTACCAGTTGCCGGCTCGAATTATTGCAAAAGTTGCATTCTTGCAAAGAACAGTGCGGTCTCAGGGCTCCTCCGCAATCGGCAGATATTGCCGATGGCCCCTGTTTTCTCGTGTTGAACAGACCTGTTTCACTCGAAATCGTGCCATTGGAATACGAATCAGGTGCTGCGACTTTTCCTGATAAAACGTTTCGGTCGACGGGTGAAACTCTGAGCCCACCGACCAGCTTTCCTGATCGGCATTCCATACGCTTTTCCGGACTTAGGCACGCCAACTGCAAAGGATTTCCTGCAGGCGGTCAATCTCTCTCTTAGAGTTGAACGTCACTTGTGAGAAATCGATCCAGTCCTGATTCGTGAATAATGTGTCATGCCAGAACGATTTATCAATTCCATTCGACCGACACTTTTCACCGGCAAACTTCGGTTAGCTGTTGTGGGAGTTGCGCTCGCACTGGTTCATGCAGTGTGGAGCGTTGGGCCAGTCTCTGCCAATGATGCGACGGTTCCTTCGGCGGTAGCGACACAGGGGCCCCCTGAAGCAGGAGATGCGAGCGATGCGAATGCTGTCCCCGGACCTCGTGTTGCCGAGATTGCTCAGGCAGAATCGCAGGCCAAGGCCGATTCTGCACTTTCAACCGCGGTCGCGTTGAATTATTGCCGCGCTTCGTTTCATCGAATTCGAAAAGACCCCTCTGATCGGGTGCTGCTGGAAGAGCAGGAGAAGATCCTGAACAACCTGAATCTGGGGCAACTCAATGATCAGGAAGTGATCACTCTCTACACCTCTGTTCTGGAAGAGATCGGTCAGATCTCGATCGCAGATCAGGAGCGTATCATGCATCGAACGCACCATAACTCGCAGATCAGTCGCAAGATTACCTGGGATGCAGTGGCGTTTGGAACTGATCTGATGTCGGCTCAGTTCGGGAACGCTGTGAAGACGGGGGCCAACAGTTGGTGGGATTACCGTAATCAGGTCTATCAGCGTGATGTCACCATTCACAACATTGATAAGGCTCGCCATCTCGCTGTCATTCAGAGATCAAACACATTTCTGGATACCTTCTGGAAGATGGCTCGCAAGAAGGAAATTCCGGATCGATGGCTCATTCGTGGTGACGATCTCGATCAACTTGAAGTTGCCACTCAGGAACGGGACGCGGAAGTTCGTCTGCGGATTCTGCGTCGGATGGAAGGCTATATGGAGGCCTATCCACCGTACTGGTATTACGTCGCGAAAACCTGTCAGGAGTTGGGGAAACTCGGTGATGCCGTCGAGATTTATAATCGTCTAGAACGTCTTGGACAGGGGCATTTCCGCAAAGATGAATTGCTGGCAACGGCGATGGCAAATCAGGCTGCGATTCTGGATTACCAGAAGGATAACATGGCCGTGGCATCTGCCAGAAAAGCCCTGGATTATTCAACCGATGTCTGGGAAGCAAACTTGATTGCTGCCCGTGTCTTGCAGCGTCACGGTCAGGTTGCGGATGCGGAGGACGCGATTCTTCGTAATCTGGACGTAGAACTTGAACAGTCTCAAAGTCAGGTGTTTCTGGCGTCGTTGTACTTCTTTTCACATCAGGAAGAAAAACTGGTTGCCATGCTGAACAACCCCAAAGCGGTTGCTCACCTTCCAGCCCCTGTTTTGTTGAGATGTGCAGCAATGGTCGGGGCCGAAAAGACTCCTCCATTGGTCGTGAACAATATCCTCGCTTCTCTTGAGGCTTACCCTCGGGGGGGGAAGGGGTCTGAACAGGTTCTTGTCCGTGTCGGGAATGTCTGGCAGTTGCATCTCGCCAGACTGGAAGCATTTGAAGACGGAAATCGTCTGGCGAATCCTCAAATCGAAGGAGGAAAGGGCTATTACGATCTGAAGTTTGCTTCCAGTAATCAACGCGGTTTTTCGTTTAGCCCGGCACCTCAGCCAAAGGAACTGACATTGGTGTTGTCCTATCCTGACGAGACAACTGTGCGGTTGACTCTCAATCGGGACACGACAGCAAGGAACGACCGAGGGGGACTGACATTTGCTTCGTCGCCGTCCTCTTCGCTAAAGATCTCCAGCATCAAAGTCGGAGAAGACCTTTTTGCATTAAGTCCCCGAGAAGCCAGAGCCGCTCCTGAAGATTCGCCACAGCAGCATGAAACTGCTCGACCTGATTTCGATGCAATGAATCAAGACTCGGTTCCAGCGGATCAGCGCCGTTCCGGGTTTGTGATTCCATTCATTAACTGATTCTGTTTCCAAGCTTTTGTAGCCGGATTTGCTTTGTGTTGTGATTGATCCGTAACCGTTGCGTCCTGGCCCGAACTGCAGCGGCCCCTACGGAAAATGTAATGCCCACTGGAGGTCAAGCACTTCCAGTGGGCATTATGTGTTTGAAATCCCGGCTAGAGCAGTTTGCTCTACCGAGTGCCCGCGCAGCGGCCGTTTCGACTGATGGAACGCAACTCGTCGCGTGGCGGAAGTGTGGAATACTTTTCGCAAGGTGCTCTAAGTCGCTGGATTACAGGAATGGCCGAAAACTGTCTGTCTGCAATGCTGCAATGACTCTGCGAATGGCCTCGTCGTCACCACGTTTGGCAACCAGTGTCGCGTCGTCCGTATGAACGACAATGCAGTCCTGCATGTCGAGAACTGCGATCACATGATCCGGCGTTGTTCGAATAATACAGTTGTGAGAATCAACAGGAAGAACTGTCCCGATCGTTGCGTTTCCGTTGGCATCGTTCTGCACAATACGAGAAACGGCCTCCCATCCCCCGACGTCGTCCCAAGGGAAACTGGCTTCGAGAACCGCGATATTTGCATCACGTTCCAGAACGGCATAGTCAATCGAAATCGATTTCAAGGTTGGGAAGATTGCATGGAGTGATTGGTCCCAACTTTCCGTTCCCCAAGCCGCATTGAGTTGTTTCAGTCCTGTCGCGAGTTCTGGTTCGTACTGTGAAATTGCTTCCAGAATTCGGTCGGCACGCCAGACGAAGATGCCGCAGTTCCAGAAAAAGGTACCTGCTCTCAGATACGATTCCGCTGTCTCCCGATTTGGCTTCTCGCGAAACGCCGTGACTTCGAAGGCCCCTTTTCCAATGGTCTGGTTTCGTTCAATGTAGCCGAACCCTGTTGCAGGGTACGTTGGCGGAACCCCGAACAGGACGAGACGTTGCGGGTCTTCCTGAACGAGTTCACAGGCTCGTTGAACATCCTGACGGAATCGTTCTGCGTCCTCAATGACGTGATCTGCCGGCATGACAAGCATGATCGCATCGGGATCTTGAGCCAGAAGGCACTGGGCGGCGAGCCCGACACAGGGGGCAGTATTCCGTGCTGCTGGTTCTTTCAGAATCTGAGTCGTCGGGACGTCAGCAAGATGTTGCTGTGTCAATTCTGCAAGATGCTGTCCTGTGACCACCCAGGTCTGTTCGGCAGGAATCCATGGCTGGCAGCGGTCGAATGCCTGTTGAATGAGTGATCGTTCGCCATTGATTGTCAAAAATTGCTTCGGAAGTGATTTTCGACTGAGTGGCCAGAATCTTGTTCCGCTTCCGCCAGCCATGATGACGCTGTGCAGCATTTCTTTTCACCCTGTCTGCTGTTGATATCTGGTTGATGCCAGAGTTGCTCTGGTTATTTTGAAGAAGACGAGTTGTTGCCGCTCGTATCAGTGTCGTTGGCTTGGACTGAATTCTGAGGGCGTTACAGGTTCAGGGAACCGCAGTGACCTGATGGTCAATCTCTGGGAATGTTTTGAAGGAAACGTACCGACAGTGTATTTGGAGCAGACCTGAGAGCAATATCCCAACGCGAGATGCCGTGTTCTTTTGGATTCAGGCCATCTCAAAATGTTGGCGCGTCATCTGGAATGAAGGAATGCAGGACGATGGCATTCGGACTGAGCTTCCCGATGAATGGTTCGCGTTCGGAGGGGACCACGATGGTTGTTCCTCGTTCCCACGTCTCATTTGAATATGTCAGCGTTCCTTCAATGACGATCAGCACATGCATCTGTTGATCGTGAGGGAGCGCCAATGTCGCAGGACCGAAGTGGCGACGAATTTCAAAGTGAGGACATTGAACGAGGATCTGCCCGTGTTTGCTATAGGTGCTTTCACTGCGTGGCGTGACCGGGTGAACTGGGCCGAGATTAATTTTGGTCGAAGCCAAGCCTTCGTCAATGTGGAGTTGACGGGGTTTACCGTTCTGGTCGACACGGTCCCAATCGTAGAGGCGGTAAGTAATGTCACAGGGTTGCTGAATCTCTGCGACAAGAATTCCACCGCCTAAGGCATGGACTGCTCCCGGTTCCAGAAAAATGCAATCGCCAGGTTTGGGATGATACAGATGCAGGCAACTGGAGAAGTCGCCATTTTCGCTGGCTTCTTTCAAGTCTTCGAGTGTGACACCCGTTTTCAATCCAAGGGCCATTTGGCTTTCAGGAGCTGATTGCACGACAACCCAGGCTTCTGCTTTGCCGGGTCTCATCACTCCGTCTGCGTGAAGCGTCGGAGAATGAGGGTGAACCTGAACGGAAAGTTGCTCCTGAGCATCGAGAAATTTCACAAGCAGTGGAAACTTCTCAAAATGAGCGTGCTTCCCCAAAAGCTGTTGCCTGTGTGACTCCATCAGATAACGGAGTGGCTTCCCTTCGAAGGCTCCTTTGGTGACAAGCGTTTGATTGCCAGGGAGATCGCAGACTTCCCAGCTTTCTGCGGCGTCTTTCAGCTCTCCTGTCTGCTTCCCGAGAAGATTTTTCAGCTTCTGCCCCCCCCAGAGGGCGCGATGAATCAACGGTTGAAAGATGAGTGGATCCATTGGGGGTCTTCGACAGAGGAAATCACGTCCGGCGGTACGACGATGCGGGAACAGGAACACACGAAAAGACGGCAAAGATGCCCCTTTTCTGTGGACTGTCGGCAAATGTCGTTCCGGCCGAAATTCCCGGACAAGGAACGTGTTTCAGAATGTATTTTTTAATCTCCTACTTCATTATTCGGACGTGAACTCAGCGAATCCGCCTCATTCTGTCGAATTGCGGGTAAATTGGCAGGACATATCGAGG
>JBEBTF010000244.1:0-5816 GCA_040393865.1 Planctomicrobium piriforme
CGACCGAAGTTCGCCATCACAAACCCGGTCGGTTGCATGCCGGCTTCACGAAACAACGCTTCATCTTCCATCAGATACCCAGTGATCTGATAGACGGAACCGTCTCTGGCAGGGGGAAGCTCACCAAAGTATCGAGTCCACGCGTCATACGCCTGATCGACAATGCCTGGTAACTGGGAAGCGATTTCTGGATCAATATCACTGTAGAGCAACAGGTGCTTTGATTCGTACTTCCGAATCCCGAGCGCAGCCGCCTTGGCCTCGTCTCGCTTTGGCCGAACGTCGTCATCGCGGTAGACACGTTGCACGCCTCCCCCGCCGTCTTGCGTGAATCCCACAGAAGGCACAAGAAACATCGCCAACAACATCAACAGCGAGGTCCACTTCATCAGGCAAGCTCTTGAAGGATCCGATGCTGAGACTTCATGAGATGATTGCAATTTCTGACAGTGATCCATCACCACAAATCCAGTTGTCTGCTCATCGGGACGTATCAAAATTTTCGATGTCGTAATGCTTAGGACGGGGAACCGATCACAACAACCTTACCGCCACACTGAGCTGATTCCATGCATGCGTCGAGAACGAGTTGTGTCTTCAATGAAATCTCTGGCCAGGTCGGATCTGGCTTCCCTGAGAGAACAAGATCAGAGAACGTCCTGAACAGATTTGTTTCCTGTGAAGTCGGGTGATTATTCGAGAACTCTTTAGTCATCACACGATCACGGTATTGAGCCATGTTGAACTGACAACCTGACACCTGAAAATCATTCTTGATCACATCGAATGTCGCAGTGCTGCCAAAAGTCGGCAACACAAAATCGTCGAGGTAAATTGAACCATTCGTTCCACTGATCGTGAACGTCTGCTGTTGATCTACCAGGAACGAACTAAAGAACCCGAAGGAGACATCACCTGGAAACTTCAACTCGGCACTTAGCTCCAACGGCACAGCATCTGGACTGTCGGCTCGCCCCTGTTGAGCCAGCAGTTGAGCGGTCACCTGAGTCGGCATTGCATAATTCATGGTCCAGAGCGCCATGCGAATGCAATACCAGCCGAGGTCTCCCAGCGAGCCATGCGGTTCGAGTTGGCTACTCATCCGAATGTTGTTTCGAAGAAAGTCGTCTGGTGCCATAAAGCTGAAGTGAGACGACATTCGACGAATTCTCCCAATTGGCGGCGTGGGAGCATCAAGAACGCGTCTCAGTTCTGGCAGGCGTTGCGAGTGCATGAACATCACACCGTCCATGAACTGCACGTGATTCGCCTGACACGCATCCAACATCTGCTTCAGATCATTGGAATGAACTGCACACGGTTTTTCGCAAAGAACGTGCTTGCCTGCTTCAGCAGCGCGGATGACCCATTCCTTTCGCAACCCGGTGGGAAGAGGAATGTAAACGGCATCAATCTCTGGGTTCGCAAGAAGATCCTCATACGAACAGGCGACCGGCGTTGTCGCAAACGAGCACTCACGTTGACGATCAGCAATGAACGCAGCCGCTTTCGATGCGTCTCGACTCGCGACTGCAGCGACAACAGCGTTGCCGGAATTGTGAATCGCTTGCCAGTTCTTCTGAGCAATCACTGCCGCGCCCATGATCCCCCAGCGGCATGTCTTCGTTGACATCAAAATCTTCCTGATCAGAGAGTGCGTCAAACAATTATTCAGTGGACAAATTAGAACAGAGCTCGAACGAACAAGGCACCGGTCGTTCGCTGACAACGACGAAACCGCCTTTTGTTCGTTTCCAACCAAATTCATCAACGTTTGTATGAACCGGGGAGAAACAATTGCTCCGCCCGGGCATCAGTACCATAATCGATCAAGAGCCACGATATCAGCCAACAACTGACTACAAAAGAGGAATGAGACGATGCCGAAGATTGTTCGCTTCCATCAGGCAGGCGGCCCTGAGGTATTACAGCTCGATGAAATGGAGGTGACTTCCCCCGGCGCTGGCGAAGTCACAATCGAAGTTCATGCTCTGGGGCTGAATCGTGCAGAATCGATGTTCCGCAGCAATCAGTATCTCGAAACCCCTCATTTCCCTGCGAGAATTGGTTACGAGGCATCCGGGATCATTACCGCTGTTGGCGAAGGGGTGAACGGATTAAAGGTTGGCGATCACGTCAGCACTGTCCCTGCCTTTTCTATGAATCAATATGGCGTTTATGGAGAGTACGCAACCGTTCCCGCCAGAGCCGTTGTGAAACATCTGCCTTCTCTGAGTTGGAATGAGGCGGCCGCGATCTGGATGCAGTATCTCACCGCATATGGAGCCCTGATTGATATCGCGAAGATGTCGACAGGCGATGTCGTCTTGATTCCTGCGGCGTCCAGTAGTGTTGGGATCGCGGCAATCCAAATCGCGAACTACATCGGAGCCACTCCTGTTGCGCTGACGAGAACGTCTGCCAAGAAGGAATCGCTGCTCGAATTGGGTGCGAAATATGTCATTGCCACCCAGGAGCAAAATCTTGTCGAAGAAGTGAACGCGATCACCAACGGAGCAGGGGCCCGCATCGTCTTTGATCCCGTCGGTGGACCAACTTTTAACGATCTTACGGCGGCAATGGCTCAGCGAGGAATTCTTTTCATCTATGGAGCATTGGCGACTGAAGCGACGCCGTTCCCTCTGTTCACAGTGCTTGCCAAGTCGTTGACGATCCGTGGATACCTGCTTTTTGAATTCACAAGTCAGCCAGAGAAACTTGCCCCGGCAGTCAACTTCATCAATGGCGGCCTCGAAACTGGTGCCTTGAAGCCGACCATTTCAAAGACATTCCCTCTCGACCAGATTGTCGAAGCTCACCGATATCTCGAATCGAATCAACAGGTGGGTAAAGTTGTCGTCACCGTACGTGATTAGTCCCCCCCTCTTCAGTTCGATACGCATGTGACTGCATCATCGAATACACTTGGATACGCCTCGCTCATGTCATATCGATCGTGAATGGCCATCATGGAAACGCATTCTGATGATGATGTCTTCGTTCTGTGTTCCAATTAACAGGTCTCGAACTCGGGGATTAAAGCAATGAAAATTCAAGTTGTTTTCTACAGCATGTACGGGCACATTCATCGAATGGCCGAAGCAATTGCCGAGGGAGCCCAGAGTGTTGAAGGTGCCGAAGTCACGCTGCTTCAAGTTCCAGAACTCGTACCCGATGCAGCGTTAGAACGGACCGGAGCCAAACAAGCCCGAGATCAGTTCGCTGAGATTCCAATCGCAACAACTAAAGGACTCGCAGAAGCAGACGCCATCATCTTCGGAACGCCGACCCGCTTCGGAAACATGGCGGCACAGATGCGAAACTTCCTCGATCAGACCGGGGGACTCTGGGCCAGCGGAGGCCTGATTGGAAAAGTGGGCAGTGTTTTCACCAGTACCGGCACACAGCATGGTGGTCAGGAGACGACCATTACCAGTTTCCATACCACACTTCTGCACCACGGAATGATCATTGTTGGCGTCCCTTATTCCTGTGCGGAACTGTCGAACATGAATGAAATCACCGGCGGGTCTCCCTATGGAGCCGGAACGCTGGCCGGAGCCGATGGCTCACGACATCCCTCAGAGAACGAGTTGAGCATCGCTCGCTTCCAAGGCAAACATGTCGCCGAGATTACGAAGAGACTCGTTGGAGGGTAACTCCCGGCTCACAAGTGTAGACACACGGATGATTGTTTTTCATACTGGTGACACGCTCCTGCGATCAGGACGTGCCACCAGTCCCGCCGTTGAAATCTTCCTCACAATTGCCTGCGTAAGCCTTGTCGCTGGGACTCCACGTGACCGATTTCGTAACCCGGTTCAATGAGTTCTTCAGCATCCCCGTCAGACAATCAGGATCTGAAGTCCAGACAGGCGACAGGTTCCGCAACTGGAGAGTCCACGCATCGTGAATGAGTCAGCACCTCCCAGTGAAACCACCGAAGCTCCAATACGTGTCTCTCGACTCCCGCAACTTCTGAGAACAGAAGACTGGTGGGCAATCTGGCTGGGAGGATTCATCCTCCTCCTCGTTCTCGCCGCCACTCTTGCAGCGCGGCCACATGACGCATTTTCACGAGTCCATCAGTACGAGCAACTGACTCAAGAGTACGACACGTTACGATCGCAGAAGGCCGATCCCGACGGCAAATTGAAGGAACTCAAAAAGCAGCGGGAAACAGCAAAGAACGCGATTGCCGTCAACCCGCTTTCTCAGTGGACCGGCAAGATTCAAAGCTGGACTAGCAACCCCATTGCGGCCTTCAGCGACAAATCAGGCAATTCGATTTTGCCTGGGCTGCTGGGAGTCTTCGTGATCCTGGCCTTCACATTCACTTTGGGAATCAAAGTGATGGGAGGCTCAGCAAGACAGTTTCTCATCGCGTTTGTCCCGGTCTTCCTACTGGCGATCTTTGCCTATGTCCTGGCCGGACAAAAAGTCATCAAGCACTACAACCTTGAGTACGCGCTCTGGGCCATTATGGTCGGGTTGATCATCAGCAACACACTGGGGACTCCGCGTTTCTTATTGCCAGCAGTTCGTACCGAGTTTTACATCAAAACCGGGTTAGTGCTATTAGGCGCAGAGATCCTGTTCTCCCAACTTCTTTCACTGGGACTCCCCGGGATTGGCGTCTCCTGGGTGACGACTCCAATCGTGCTGATCACGACATTCATCTTCGGACAGAAGGTTCTGAAGATGTCGTCTCCATCATTAAACATGGTCATCAGCGCCGACATGTCGGTCTGCGGGGTGTCTGCTGCGATCGCAACAGGGGCGGCTTGCCGGGCGAAGAAAGAAGAACTCTCGCTGGCGATCGCTCTATCGCTCGGGTTCACTGTCGTGATGATGATTGTGATGCCCGCCTTCATTAACGCAGTCCAAATGGATCCTGTCGTTGCCGGGGCATGGCTCGGCGGCACGATCGATTCGACGGGTGCTGTGGCTGCTGCTGGGGGAATGGTCGGTGACACTGCCCTGACAGTTGCCGCGACGATCAAAATGATCCAGAACATCTTAATCGGGGCTGTCGCGTTTGCCGTTTCCATCTACTGGGTCGGCTGGGTAGAAAAGTCGCAAACAGACGGGAAATCAAACCCCACTCAACGAGTCGGGCTCGGTGAAATCTGGCGTCGATTCCCGAAGTTTATGCTTGGTTTTCTGGCAGCCTCGTTTGTGTTTTCTTACCTCGCAACCCGAGGCATTGAAGGGGAAGCGACAGTCAATGCTGTCCTGAAAGGAACGACCGAGACACTGAGAGGATGGCTGTTCTGTCTGGCATTTGTGAGCATTGGGCTGGAATCGAACTTCCGGGAACTGACCCCTTACCTCAAAGGGGGTAAGCCATTGGTCCTGTATGTCGTCGGACAGACTCTCAACCTCGTTCTGAGTCTCTTCATGGCCTGGGTCATGTTTGTAAAGGTCTTTCCAAATGCCGCAGACGCACTCAGACAATAATGCGTCCCGGCGCGTTGTCTCTTTCGTAGTTGCACTTGGATGTGTAGCGACAGTCTGGCTCAGTATTCTGCCACGTCTGGGAGAACATCCTGCCGTACGGGAACTCGTCGAACGCAATGAAGCCAAGGGAATCGACCCGAGCGCCAAGTTCTACACGGAACACCCAGGGATGAGCCAGTTTCTGGACAACGTCGAGACAGCACATCGTCACGCAGGGAGTGAATTCTGGCTGAAATCCCGTCAGCAGAAGGTCCCGCCTTCACCGCTGGAGCCGCCTTCTCACGTTCCTTAGAGCTGCTCCAGAGTTCAGATGGCTGATCCACTCCCATCTGAACTGTTAGAGCACCTTGCGAAAT